>JAFDXA010000316.1 GCA_018268185.1 Bacteroidota bacterium | reverse complement strand
GGTACATTCACGTTCGGCCATCGTAACAGCCATCAATGCCGGCATACCGGTTCCCGTTATGACAGCCTGCGTTCATTATTTCGACAGCTACAGGAGCACCTGGCTGCCCGCCAACCTGATACAGGCCCAAAGAGATTTCTTTGGCGCTCATACTTACGAGCGTACCGATAAGCCGGGTAATTTTCACACAGAATGGGATATTAAAATCAACTAAGATGCAAACGATCAATCAAACAGAACCTACTGTAATCGTTATATTCGGAGGATCAGGCGATCTTACCTGGCGCAAACTGATGCCGGCGCTTTACAATCTTTACCTCGCAGATATGATGCCCAAAAAGTTTATGATCCTGGGATTGGGCAGGCAGGACATGTCTGACCAGCAATTCAGGAAAAGACTGCATGAAGGCGTAAACAAATTCTCCCGCAGTGGTAAGGCCGATGCCAAAACCTGGAACCGGTTTGCAAAAAACATACTATACAAAGGCGCCGATTTTAACAAGGCTGAGATCTACAACAACATCAAAAAACAAATTGCTTCACTCGAAAAGGAATGGGATACAACCTTAACAAGGATCTTTTACATGGCCATTCCGCCACAAATGATCGAAGTGGTTGCATCCAGGATCGGTAAAGCAGGCCTGGCAGCAGACAAGCTGAAAAGCAGGCTGGTAATAGAAAAACCTTTTGGTCGTGATCTTGCTACTGCCAAGGCTCTCAATAAAAAACTTGCTGAAATATTTGAAGAATGCCAGATCTATCGCATCGATCATTACCTTGGTAAAGAAACCGTTCAGAACATCATGGCATTCCGTTTTGCCAACGCCTTGTTTGAACCGATCTGGAACAGGAACTATATTGATCATGTGCAGGTAACCGTATCAGAACAATTAGGGGTGGAAGACCGCGGCGGTTATTATGAAACGGCCGGCGCTTTGCGAGATATGATCCAGAACCACCTGCTGCAGCTTGCCTGCCTGATAGCCATGGAACCTCCCGTTTCATTTAATGCTGATGAAGTGCGGAACAGGAAAGTGGATGTATTGCGTGCGGTAAGAAAAATATCTCACAGCGATGTACACAATTACGCAGTAAGAGGCCAATACGATGCAGGCTGGATCAATGGAAAAAAAGTGGTTGCCTACAGGAGTGAAAAAAGTGTTGATCCCAATTCAAAAACAGAAACCTTTGCAGCGTTCAAATTCTTTATCGACAACTGGTGCTGGCAGAATGTTCCCTTCTATCTCCGCACAGGAAAAAGAATGAATGAAACGATCTCTGTTATCACCATCCAGTTCAAACCTGTTCCTCACCAGGCTTTCCCGCAGGAATCTGTAGAGAACTGGCAGCCCAATAAACTGATATTGAACATTCAGCCGGATATGGGCATCAGGCTCCGTTTCCAGGCAAAACAACCGGGGCTAAGCATGTACTTAACGCCGGTTGATATGCTGTTTGATTATAGCAATACCTATACGGTTGGAACACCCGAAGCTTATGAAACCCTGCTGCTGGATGTTATGCAGGGCGACGCTACTTTATTCATGCGTGCCGACCAGGTGGAAGCGGCCTGGGAAATTCTTACGCCGGTAATAGATACCTGGAATGCAAATCCATCGGTAAACTTTCCAAACTATGCAGCGGGCATGCAGGGGCCTGAGGATGCAGAAGCCCTTATTGCAAGAGATGGCAAAAGCTGGATAGCGATGGCATTTGGAGAAAAGAACTGATGCAAACAGGATCATGAGCATTGAAAGTTAATTTAACAGACCTTACCGCATGACCCACCTTACTATTATTAACCGTGCATTATTTTTTGAAACAGTTGCCGATAAGATCATAGCTGTTTACAGGGATTCTATTGCAGCTCATGGCCGTTTCAACATAGCATTATCCGGCGGCAATACACCCCAAAAACTCTATGAACTGTTGTCGCAAAAAAAATATGCTGAACAGGTAAACTGGACTAAGGTTTTTGTTTTCTGGGGCGATGAAAGATGTGTAGCTTTTGATGATGCAGACAACAACAGCCACATGGCGATGCTGGCCCTCCTGGATCATGTTCCCATTCCGCAGGGGCATATATTCCGCATTCCTGTTCTGCTTGAACCGGCAGAGGCCGCAGCTGCTTATGAAATTTCCATAAAACAACATTTTATGGAAATGCCGCCGCAATTCGATCTCATCTTGCTGGGGCTGGGCGAAGATGGCCACACCGCTTCACTATTCCCGGGAACTTCCATATTGCACGAAACAACATCACTCGTAAAAGAAGTTTTTGTAGAACAGAAAAATGTTTACCGCATCAGCTTTACCTATCCTTTGATAAATTACGCCGCCAATATCATGTTCCTGGTAACAGGCAAAGACAAAACACAAATCATAAAGTCGATATTTGCAGGAAACAAAAAATTGAACTACCCGGCTCAATTGATAAAACCGGTTAATGGAGCATTATTTTGGTACCTTGATGAAGAGGCTGCCGCACAACTAAAAAAATAAACATGTTTATATCAGCTATAGAATCCGTTTCAGAATTTACAAGACCCATTCATACGATAAGCCGTACTTACGGCGGCAAACAGGTTACACCCGGTTCGGCTACGCTGTTTTTTGTGAATGAAAACGGTTGTGCCGTAACCTGCAAGCATGTGGCAGAACTGCTCATGAGTTCAGATAATATCAACAACCAGTTCTTTCAGTTCAAAAAAGAAAGGCAACTGCTGCCTGCTGATGGGAAATTCAAAGCGCAGTCCAAAGGCCTGGAGCTTAAATACAGGTACAATGCCGATAGCCTCGTGCAGGTGAAGAATAATTTCATTGATTGTATAGATACCATGAGCGGCTTTACCAGCATCCTGCATCCAACCCTCGACCTGGCTATTATAAAATTCAATGATTACAATAACACGTACTACAAAGGTTTTGCAAGATTTATAAAAGACAGCTCAGCCATCAAACCCGGAAAATTCCTGTGCAGGCTTGGCTTCCCCTTTCCTGAATTCAATAATTTCAGGTACAACGCTGCAACCGATGATATTGAGTGGTCGAATGAAGGCATCATGCATTCCCCAAGATTCCCGATCGAAGGCATGGTAACCCGTTTCCTGGCAGAGAACAACCAGCTTTATGGAATTGAAATGAGCACACCGGGATTGCGTGGACAGAGTGGCGGGCCATTGTTCGATGATAAAGGTATCGTGTATGGCATGCAGTATTCCACCAAGCATCTTCACCTGGGATTTGATATTGTTGACAAAGAGATACAGGTAAACAACGCCGTAAAAAAAATATCTGATTACTCATTCCTGCACCTGGGCCAATGCATCCATGTAGATGCGATCAAAGCCTTCTTAACAGAACACTCGGTGAAGTTCTATGAAGAATAAGCTGTTGGCAGCTGTGTAACTGCATCGCCGACTTATATTGCTGTACAACTTTTGCTCCTATCTTTGCCTCATGTTACAGATCAGCAAACGCGGCATTGAAATGCCCGCCTCTCCCATCCGTAAACTGGTTCCTTTTGCAGAAGCAGCAAAAAAGAAAGGCACCAAAGTATACCACCTGAATATCGGCCAGCCTGATATTGAAACACCACCGGCTATACTTGATGCGGTAAAACATGCAGATATCAAAGTGCTGGAATACAGTCACAGCGCCGGCAATGAAAGCTACAGGCGTAAACTTGTTCAGTACTATGCCAAGAATAACATCCACATCACCCACAATGATATCATCATAACAACCGGCGGAAGCGAAGCCATATTATTCGGCTTCATGGCCTGCCTCGACGCCGGTGATGAAGTGATCGTTCCAGAACCCTTCTATGCCAATTACAACGGGTTTGCCATACAGGCTGATGTGAAAGTAAAACCGATCAGCAGTTCTATTGAAACAGGTTTTGCACTTCCCCCGATCGCAGATTTTGAAAAAGCAATCACGCCCAAAACCAAAGCCATTATTGTATGCAATCCCAATAACCCCACAGGTTATTTATACAGCGCTGCGGAAATGGAAACTTTGAAGCAGATCGTAATGAAACACAATCTCTTCCTCTTTGCTGATGAAGCCTATCGTGAATTCTGCTACGACGGCAACCACACAAGCGCCATGCACCTGCAGGGAGCAGAACAGCATGTTGTTTTGATGGACACCATCAGCAAACGTTATAGCGCCTGCGGCGGACGAATCGGTGCATTCATCACCAAAAACAAAGAAGTGCTGGATGCGGCTATGAAATTTGCCCAGGCAAGATTAAGCCCACCCTTTTATGCACAGGTTTTAGGAGAAGCAGCGGTTGATCTTCCGGATAATTATTTCGATACCACGAAAGCCGAATATAAATTACGCAGGGATACCATTGTAAAAAGACTTAACAATATCCCCGGCGTTTTCTGTCCGAACCCAGGCGGCGCCTTTTATGCCATGGCCCGTTTACCAATAGATGATTGTGATAAATTCTGCCAATGGTTGCTGGAAGATTTCAGCCACGAAGGCGCTACCGTAATGCTGGCGCCGGGTACAGGATTTTACAGCAGCAAAGGACTGGGCAAACAGGAAGTGAGATTGGCTTATGTATTGAATGTTGATGCCATCAACAAGGCTATGGACTGCCTGGAGGTTGCACTGGAAAAATATCCCGGGAAAAACAAATAACCTTGCAGCCATCGATCTCCTGAGCATTGATTCGTGTTACACGAACCGGGGATGCGGTGCTTTTTTGGAAAAGCAAAAAAGTATAGTAAAAGGGTAGAAGTCATCAATCAATCAATGGTTCTTACTGAAAATTTCAATAGCACAATGCGTTAAAGAATAAATATTTGAAAAGCTACTGCAAACCAGCGATTGCTTTTAAATATTTCAAATGCACAACACGTTAAACTCTAACTAAAAATATAAATATGCGTAGATTTTTAATTGTCGGAACCCTCATCATGCTTACCCATTTTGCATATTCACAGGAAGTGGACTTTAAGAAGAATACTGTTCTGGTTGATGGCAAAGAATGTATTAAAATGTCGAATGAAGATGCCGTAAGTGTTTCTTATTCCGATATGGAAGGAAACGAGTTGATCATGATGCGTTTCATTCATGGAAGCAGGTATGGAAGTGTTTATAATAAAGTTGTATTTGTAAATGAAAAACTTTCTTTCACCTCACAGTCGTACGTATACACAAAGAAGATGCTGATCAAAAGGCTGGTAAAAGACAAAGTGATCGAGAACTGTAAGATCAACCGCGAAAACCTTGAGAAATTCATCATGAAATATGATGAGAACGTTGAAAAAGCAGGAAACTGATTTATCCTATAGGCCTGCGCATTGGTTCGTGTCTTAAGTATTGGTTCGTGTCTCACGAACCAATGTTGCGGTCACAATGCATTATTCAAATAAAAAAGGGAAGCATTTACTTCCCTTTTTTATTTGCGTTTATGTTATCTCTTATTTTCCTCCCGGCGCACAATGCTCCTTCAGGTAATTTGTGTAAAGCGTTGATAAGTGCTCTCCTGTTCCCTCTCCTTCGCTGATGGAATGGGTGCGGTTCGGGTAAGCCATGAACTGGAATTGTTTGTTGTATTTGATCAGTTCGTTGAGCAATTGTTCTGCATTGCTGTAATGTACATTGTCATC
>JAFDXA010000315.1 GCA_018268185.1 Bacteroidota bacterium | reverse complement strand
TATGAACAGAACCTGAAAAAGGGGCGTCTTGGATTTGGAGGAAAGATATCATTCGTAAACAGCGGGAATGATTTCCAGCGTTATAATGTTTATGGCAATGTTAAGGATCTCGATAAAGAGAGAAGCAATAATTTTGACTACAAAGAGAACATCAACGCCGGTTATGTTAACTATAACAAGCAGTTCAAGGGGATAATGGTTCAGGCTGGTGTAAGGGTTGAGAATACAAACAGTGAAGGCCGCAGCAGGGGTTTAAAGCGTGTTAATAATACATACGTAACATACGACTCTTCGTTTAACAGGCATTATACCGATCTCTTCCCAAGTGTAGCAGTTACCTTCAACAAGAACCCGATGATGCAATGGGGAATCAGCTACAGCCGCCGTATCGACAGGCCGGCCTACCAGGACCTGAATCCATTTGAGTTCAAACTTGATGAATACACTTTCCAGAAAGGTAATACAGCGTTGAGGCCACAGTATACCAATACGATCAGTGTAACGAATACATATAAATACAAATTAACAACAGCATTATCTTACAGTCATGTGAATGATGTATTCACGCAACTGGTAGATGTTGTTGACACATCAAAGAGTTTTATATCCAAAAGGAATATTGCAACACAGGATATAGCCAGCCTGAACATCAGCTATCCTTTTCAATATAAATGGTATGGCATGTTTGTGAATTTCAACGGCTATTATTCTCATTATATATCGGATAGTCTTGGCCCCAACAGGAAAGTTAACCTTGATGTTACCGCCTTTAACCTGTATATGCAGCATTCGGCAAAACTTGGCAAAGGGTTTACTGCGGAATTAAGCGGTTTTTACAACTCACCATCATTGTGGGGCGGTACTTTCAAGAGCAAGGAAATGTGGTCGGTAGATGCTGGATTGCAAAAGTCTTTGTGGAAGAGTAAAGCCAACCTGAAAGTATCCGTAAGTGATATTTTCCATTCTCTTAAATTCTCCGGTGTAAGTCAATATGCAGGTCAGTACACAAAAGCCAGCGGAGGTTTTGAGAGCAGGCAATTGAAAATAAACTTTACTTACCGTTTTGGTAATACACAGGTAAAAGCAGCCCGCCAGCGCAAGAGTGGTGCAGATGATGAAAGTAAGCGTGTGGGAAGCCAGGGAGGCGGATTGGGTAACTAAGAAACACTTTATGAAAATAGCAAGATGCCCCTGTTGAAGGGGCATCTTGCATTACATATCCTGCCGTTCAGTCATTCTTATCTTCCGGTAAATAAATCCATGGTAAATGCTATGGTCATTGTATACTGCTTTTATACCTTCATTCCAGGTTTTTCATAGGATATTGGATTTAACGGGGCTGGATTTTCATCCTGGCCCTTTTTATTTTAAACGAGTTCTTCGCAGTAATAACCGGCACTCAATACAACCTGTTCTATACGCTCCGGAGTGGCAATATGGGAAACCACACGTAGAATATTATCACTGTCATTGAGATCAACATTCCATTCAATAATATCAGGATGCATGTCTAATGATGATTCTATATCATTGATCCTCCTGGTATCGTTCAGGTTGGTTTTGAAAACATGTATATACATAAAGTCGGTTTTAAATCCGGTGGTTACGGTCAGCATCAGTAGTAATGGCCTATTCTGCTGCAGGTCTATCGCCTGGCTTACTGCCCCATTTCCATTCGCCACACCTGTTGCGCCATTCTTTTTTGAATTGCTCTCTTTCTTCAGGGGTCATTTGTGCCAGTTTTTGCTGCATTTCCATCCATCTTTGTTTTTTGTGATGACCTCCGAAGCCACCGCCCCGGAAACCCCCAAAAAGGATCTTACTCAGAATGAGAATACCCAGCGCCTGCCAGAGTGTTATTGTTTTAACGCCGAGTACGGCAGGCAATATTGCATTCCATAAGCCCATTACAATAGCCCCGAAAAGAAATATTGCGGCTATTATGATCGGGATGAACATCCATTTCCTTTTTCCAAATCTGTGTGTCATGATTAATCTCTTTAATAGTTTAATAATTCGTTCTTTAAAACAGCCAGCCTTTCCCGGAGGTGGAGAACAGCATAGCGTTTGCGGCTGATCAATGTAGCAACAGGTACCCCTGTCTGCACTTCCATATCCTTGAATGCGATCCCTTCGATCTCATTTTGTATGAATGCGTCCCGCTGTTCAGCAGGCAACTCATCCAGTGCCAGCCTAAGTTCTTCCCAAAATAAACTGCGCAGGTATTCTGTTTCCGGCGTTCTGTCATCTGCAAGCAGAAATTCCTTCCACTCAAAAAGTCCATCGTCGGTTTGCTGGTTGCTCAATACATCATCAGCCAGCGGGAGTTTGTGTTTCCGGTATTTATCAGTGATCTTGTTACGGGCCACGGTATAAAGCCAATTGCTCACCTGTTCAATAGGCTCATTATTTCCGGCTAACTGGTAAAATACATCCTGTAAGATGTCCTCAGCATCCTGGGTGCTGTTAACCCTTTGTTTTATGAACCCGAGTAACTGCCTGCTAAAGGATTTTATGATACCGGTAATTTTATTATTCCTGTCTGCGGCCATTGATAATTGTATCGTTTGCACATCCTCCATTGATATTAGGAAAGACGATCAGTGCAAAGGAATGTTTTAACAATGAAAAAAAATTTTAAATGTTGAAAACTAGAACCTTAAAACCATTGCCGGAACAAAAAACGCACCTACCTTCGCAACGGTTTTTCATAGGATATTGGATTTTAAAACGGGGCTGGATTTTTATCCTGGCCCTTTTTTTATGCCCGTAACAGCGGCAATCCCTGGTAGCTGCCTTGAATTATATCGCCGGCCAATACAACCTCTTGCCCCGTATTTGAGTCAGCTTAGTAGGGACAGGGAAAAAATTTCTGAAATAATACTGCGTATTTTTACTATAATTACCGTAATTTCCACATTTTAAAAGGGCGAATTTCCCCTGCAGTTTTAATAGTTGCCTGATCTAAACCGCTTAATGAATACCAATGACTATTGAGAAAAATATGCAGATTGAATACCGGGGCAATCAAAAAGTATTGATTGTTAAGATGATATATATAAATAATACCCGGTACTTTTTTATAAGAGAGGCTGAGCCCAGTCAATTGCCGGGTGACCTGGTGCTGGAATTGACCTATGAATCGGGCAGCTTCCACCTGAGCTCTTTCGGTGGAGAGATCAGGACTCCCGGTGTATCTTCCGACATAGTTGAAACCATTACCGAGGCATTAAAGCAGGATGAGCTTTTATGGCATAATGGATAAACGGCCTTAATGGCTAAAGGTGCTGTTTTGATAATATTTCAATAGCTGCTAACAAAAACAAAAAAAAGGCTGGCATTGATTTTATCAAATTAAAATATCATAAATTTCTGATTGAAAGCACACCCGTTAAATATACCATTATGGCAAAAAAAGTAAAAAAACTTAAGAAAAAAGCGCCGGTAAAGAAAGCAGCAAAAAAGTCACCGGTTAAAAAGGCAACGAAAAAATCTGCGCCTAAAAAATCTTCAAAAAAAGCAGCAAAGAAAGTTGCTAAAAAAGCAAGTCCTAAAAAGGCTGTGAAGAAAGCAGCAAAAAAATCACCCGCTAAAAAGGCAACAAAAAAATCTGCTCCCAAAAAGGCGGAAAAAAAAGCAGCGAAGAAAGCAGCACCTAAGAAAGCTGTGAAAAAAGCCGCAACAAAAAAAGCCGCTCCTGTAAAGAGTGCTCCTAAAAAATCGAAGCCTAAAAAGGCAGCGAAAATCGTAAATGAAGTTCCAGCTCCGCAACCACAGCAGATCGAAGTTCAGTTTCCCGGAGAAGCAGCACCAGTAAACCCACCTACCATGCATGGTAGTGATGAAGCAGCTTAAGCAGCATTTTAAATAACCAGGCAGATGCCATTTACAATTGTTCAGCATTTGTAAATGGCATTTTTATTTTCATTATTAATAGGCAGGATAACTAATTTTGATCTGCATCATCATTAAAAAGGTTCATTATGAATACCAGGTACAACAGGAATATTATTATAGCGATCAGCTTTCTTTTTATTTCCCTTCACAGCAGTGCCTGGGGCCTGCTGGGGCATCGTATTGTAGGTGAAATAGCTGATACATATCTCACTAAAAAAGCCCGCAACGAGGTGTATAGCATCCTTGGTAATGAATCAATAGCCATGTCGAGCAACTGGGCAGATTTCATTAAATCAAATCCTGCCTATAACTACCTCTATAACTGGCATTTTATAAATCTTGATGGCGGACTTACCGAGGAGCAGTTTAATAATTACCTGGCTTCCGATACTGCCGTAGATGCTTACACGAAAATTAATTTCCTGGTAGCTGAATTAAAGAACAGGCAACTGGAAGCAGAAACAAAAAGGTTGTATCTCAAATTACTGATTCATATTGTGGGTGATATCCATCAGCCATTGCATGTAGGCAGGCTGCAGGATCTTGGTGGCAACAAGATAAAAGTACTCTGGTTTAAAGATTCCAGCAACCTGCACCAGGTGTGGGATGAAAGACTGATCAATTTCCAACAGCTCAGTTATACAGAATATGCCAGGGCCATCAATTATACAACAAAAGAACTGGTGCAGCAATGGCAAGGTATGTCATTAGCCAACTGGATATACCAGTCTTATTTACTGGCGCAGAAAATATATGCAGATATCCAGCACCCGGATCAAAAGCTCGACTACAAATACAATTATGAATACCTTGGTATACTCAATCAGCAATTGCTACAGGGCGGGGTACACCTTGCATGCCTTTTGAATGAAATATTCGGCTGATGATCATTCGGAAATTTCAAACAGCAGTACCTGTGATTTTTCAAACGGACTGAAATTATTATCAGCTACAAAAAGCAGCGTCTTGTGGCCGTTTGAAAGTGTAGGGCCGAAACTTACTCCTTCAATATTGTCAATATAAATACCCAGGCTATCCATATTCAACAGCAGCTTTTTTTCAGCGGCTTTGAAAGTGCCGTTCCTGAGTGATGGCATGTGTTTAATATCTGTAGCGCCGCTAAGATCAGCTTCGTAAACTTTTATGGTACAGGCAGTCCTTCCTGTGGAATAAGAACGTTCAATAACCAGCAACCTGTTTTTCCCGATCCAGAGTATATCAGGCACACCATTGATATAATAAGCTGTAGCAGGTGAAGGAGGATAGGCTACCGGATCAAGTTTATAAGCGTACTGGTTTGTGTTTTTTTTGCTCTTAACATCAAACTCCAGTATGCGGATGAAAGTATTGTTTTCAACAGTATCAGCCCGCGGGCCATCCTGGTACAAGGGCTCTTCTACATTTACAAAAAGCTTTTTATAATTATCAGCAAAACTCATTCCTTCAAATACACCGTTTTGCCGGGGCCCCATTTCCTTATCAGTCATTCTTACATTTTCGGGTAGCGGGAAGCTGTCTGAAAATGTTCCATTCAAACCAATAACCCTGATGGAGGGATCTGCAATTACTTTTTCATTGTCACGCAAGATCCTTTCTCCTTCATTGGTCCAGGTTAAATTTTTCCGGATGGGGTCATAGCGTATGGCTTCCGGGTCTGGGGTGTTATACTTATCCTGTTTGTTATTGGGGTAAGGTTTTCCATCAGGCTGCAATAGATAATTCATACCTGTGAAACCAACGCTGTCGATCTTTTCTTCAGAGAAGAATATCCTACCGGTATAATACCGGGCAGGGTTGATCGCACTCCTGTCATCACAAATAAAATAATAACAATCATGGGCTGAATCATAGTCTATTCCCGACAAGCCACCAACGGTAGTGTTTTTATAAACCAGAGCGTGTGGGATATCATATTCACCGATAAAACGCAATGATTTTGGGGTGCATTGTTTCTGAACAACGGTAACCCTGCTGGAGCTGCACGAAAAAAGTAATAATAAAACGGGTACAACCAACGGCAGCTTGATGAATTTCATTCGCATGCGATAAAGTTAAGCCAGAATGGAGCGGGAAAACAAAAAACCTGTTCGTGAGAACAGGTTTTAAAGTAGATGTGTGCTTGAACGACTAGATTAGTTGATCGGGCATTCAAATCAATATTGGATCAATCTTTTTTAAGATGAAGCGGCAGTGGGGCGTCGCTTCAAATGATATGTTGATTTTCCAGGATATCTGAAATTAGAAATTGGATTGTTTCTTTTGGTTTTTCTTTTCGCACCCTTGCCATCTGTGGCGGCATTCAGGTTCGAAAATGAAGCCTTGGTAACTGAAGTTAAAAACGGTAATCTTATATCAAAAAAACCGATCAACAACACGATGCAGGCTATTCCTGTCAGGATAATGAAGGTTATCATACGTTAGGATTTTAAAGTTCCCTATTAATAACAATAATCAAGCCATAAACGCAGTTTCCGCAGTTTTGTTGCGGGTATTTTCCCTGTTGATTTGCAAAGTTTTGAAAATCAATAGGATTAATAAAAAATATTTCCGGAATTCACCGAACTTGTTGAGTAGAAGTACGCTTTTTCTTATTTCACCTGCTGTTCAGAATCCTGTAAATTGAGTGAAATTGGGGTTTCGAATGAGAATATTTTACAATGTGTTTGTGGTTTCCCTCTTGTTGCTCGCGAGTTCATGTGCCAAGGGGCCATACAGTTCTACTAATAAGAAATACAGGAAGCAGGTTCGGGTTTTGGCCAAACAGATAAGGCAGGTTCCTTCGGATTCACTGGTTGCAGATTCCTTAAAGAAAGCCCCTGCCTGGGTGGGTACGGTTAATTTCAACCTCAGGAAACCCAATTATGTGATCATACATCATACAGCACAAAACAGTTGCACCCAAACATTAAATAAATTCACAAGCACACAGGCACAGGTGAGTGCACATTATCTTATCTGTAAGGATGGAACACTCCACCACATGCTTAACGATTACCTGCGGGCATGGCATGCCGGCGCCGGGAAGTGGGGCAATGAAACAGATATCAACTCCACTTCAATCGGAATTGAAATTGATAACAACGGCAGCGAGTATTTTTCGGAAGCACAGTTAAATGTATTGCTCGCATTGCTTGAATCACTTAAAAAGAAATACAACATTCCCACTGCTAATTTTATCGGCCATGCAGATATTGCACCTGCAAGAAAAATTGATCCCAACGTGAACTTTCCCTGGAAGCGGCTTGCAGAAAAAGGTTTTGGCAACTGGTATGGAGATACAACCAATGTTATGCTTCCACCAGCCTTCGATCCGCTGATGGCGCTGCGTATCATAGGATACGATATTTCAAATGCAGTGGCTGCAGTACAGGCATTCAGAAGACACTTTATACAATCTGAAACAACCGGCGACTTAACAGAACCGGAAAAGAAAGTACTGTACATGCTGATGAAGAAATATATGTGACCAATCTTTTTATTGAGCCGGATGATTCAGGTCGCTGCATAATTTTTTTAAGCTGATCTCTTCCAGCACCATTCTCCTGGATCCGTTTTCGTCATCATACCATTTCACCAGCCTGATCATACCGGCAGATATTTCTATGCCTGTGATATCACCATCGCTGAAACAGCAACAGCCGGTATTGAAATAGGAGGGCTTTAATAATTGTTGATCTGTATCGAGTGGAATATTATTTGAAGGATGATCAAAATACCTGCCCGAAGCAAAAACAGGGTTGTGGGTATGGCCGGTTACCAGCAAAAGATTTTCCTGCATGCTGCTCCATTCATACATCATGATGTTGTGCCTGTTCCGCAATGAAAAATCTCTGCTGGGAGAATTCACATTGATGCGGAGGTATCGTTGCAGGGGCATCCATAGATGGGCAACGATCCAGGTGCTTACCGCATTGTTATCACTCATAAGATCACCCTGGTGGCCATGGGTTAAAAAAATATCCATGAGGTTGCTGATGCTACTGTCTCTCAGCAGTATTCCTTCATATACAGGCAAAGGCATTTTAAAATAATTCTTCAGTAAAAAATTTACATCGAGTTTATTCTTCCATATAATATCATGATTGCCGAAGGTTTTATAATAATGATGGGGTTGAAAAGCAGCTTCAGCAGCAAAGCAATCCCTGTTGGCTTCCAGTATCTGAGATGCGGTAAACTTCCACAGTTCTTCGCTGTCGCCCAGGTTGATGAAAGTGAATTTCTTTGCGTGGTAGTACTTGAGTGCTTCGGTATAATTCTTTTCGCATGCAGCAAAATCATCGGCACCAGACCTGTTGCCTTTATGCTGATCGCTGAATATGATGAAATCAGATTGTGAGAGATCTGCCTGTATTATTTTAATTCTTTTGCTGCGCTTTTTCTTACTGCTTTCGTACAACCTGTTCAATGATCTGTAAACAACTTCTTTTTTGGGCGAAGCTGATAAATTATTACCGATCCATGTTAAGGGCTTCTTTAATAAATACTGCAATAATTTCCGCATGCATGATTATTTAGCGGTTGCAAAATATTTTCCTACAACAGGGAGTTTTGGCAATTCCTTTTTCTCCACTTTCGACAGGAACCAACAATATAAAAAAAGCAGGGTTGTGGCAGATACAAGGTCAACGGTCTTTGAACCGCTGAATGATATGATGGCCTTGTGAATGAAGAACAGCAATACAACGATCACCATATAGGCTACCAGTTTTTTCCATGCGTAAGGTATCCGGTAATGCCGCTGCCCCCATATATACGATATCGCCATCATGCTGCCATAACAGGCGAAAGTAGCCCAGGCACATGCCATATAGCTGAAATGCGGAATGAAAATATAGTTTATCAGCAGGGTAACCAGGGCGCCGATAACAGTGATCCAGGCGCCGTACATGGTTTTGTTGGTGAGTTTGTACCAGATCGAGAGGTTGTAATAAATGCCGAGGAACATATTGGCCAGTAAGAGTATTGGTACAACTTTCAGCCCCTGCCAGAGTTCTGTATTCCTGATAAAATATTTCCAGGTATTCAGGTACAAGGCTACAACGAGGAACATGATGGTAATGGTGATCACAAAGAATTTCATCACCCTGGCGTAAGTACGTTGCGGATTCTGTCCATCTGCTTGCTTAAAGAAAAAGGGCTCTGCCCCCATTCTGAAAGCCTGTATGAAAAGTGAAATAAGTATCGAGAGTTTATAACAGGCGCTGTAAATACCAACTTCGTTGCGGGCAGCTTCAACAGAAGAAACAGGCGCCCACCAGTTGAGCATGATCCTGTCGAATGTTTCATTGATCATTCCACCCAGGCCTGCTATGATCAGCGGAAGTGAATAGATGATCATTTGTTTCCACACTACCGCATTGAATCTCCATTGAAAAGAAAATAATTCTTTTGACAGCAGCAACAGCGTAAAGGCTGAACCCACGAGGTTTGCCAGTATCACATAGCCCACGCCGTAATCTTTTTTATAGAACGTGCTGATAAAGCTATCGGGATTCTTTGCAATTATTTTCGGGCAGCTTGAGATAAAGAAATAAGTAAGCGCAATGGTAACCAGTATGCTTGCGATCCTGATCATGGCAAACTTGCGGGGCCTTCCTTCCTGGCGGAGTTTTGCGAACGGAAGCGTGGAAAGTGTGTCGAGCGCAATGATAATGGTGCTGTAGGTTATGAATTCAGGATGTTCATCCAGTTTCAGGATATGTGCAATGCTGCTGTTGGCCAGTAATAAAATACCTGCCAGTAAAAAAGTAGAACCGAAAATAGAAATGCTGGCAGTACTATATAGGTCATTTTTGAATTCTGCATTCCTGCTGAACCTGAAATAACCGGTTTCAATTCCATACGTGAATATCACATTCAGAAAGGGGATGGCTGCATATACCAGGCTCATCTCGCCATAACCCGAACCCGAAAGTTTGGCCGTGAGGTAAGGCGTTAACAGGTAGTTCAGAAAGCGGGCCGCAATGGAACTGGCGCCATACCAGACCGTTTGCCCTGCCAGTTTTTTTATGTTGCTCAAATTCCAGGATGATTTGTGTTCAAAAGTAACAGGTTAATGGGAATATGAAACAGGAAACCTCACCGTTTTGCAGAAGCAGTTGCCGGCTTAATGTTTATCATAACCCGGGTTGAAAATTGCTGCGCTGCCCGAGGGTGCATACATCATATCTCTTACAAAACTGCTGTCGGTTAATGTATATATAAAATATACAAGCTGATTTTTTTCGAGGTTGGTAAGTGGTATCCTGTTGCGTAAGGAACTGTCGAGCGTTGGTTGCTCAATGGCTATACCGGAACGGTAGTGTTCAATTACCTGGGGAATACTGAATATCCTGCCATCGTGCATATAAGGAAAAGTGAGCTGGGCATTGCGCAAACTCGGAACCCTGAATTTCAGGGAATCGCTGCTTTCCTGTGTTATCCGCTGCCTGCCGATATCGTTAAAGCGGTTTAAGGTAAGTCCGTTGTTCCTGAAACTGTTGTCGGTAAACAATGGCTCCTTATGGCAATGAGCGCATTTGGCTTTAAAAACCATGTAGCCTTTTTCTTCAAAAGGAGAGAATTTTGTTTCTCCACGCATCACTTTATCGTACTTGCTGTTGGCGCTGATAAGGCTGCCCGTAAACTGAGCGAGCGCTTTCAGCATGCGCTGGCTGTTGATGGTGGCGTCTCCAAAAGCCGCCTTGAACATTCTTTTGTATGCTGTATCTTTTTTCAGTTTAAAGATCACACTGTCGAGTGTTTCTCCCATTTCATTCGGTGCCGTTAATGGAGAGAGCGGTTGCACTTCTATGTGATTTACACCACCATCCCAATGAAGGTCGGTGCGCCAGAGCATGTTGAAGAGCCCCGGGGCATTGCGGGTGCTGAGTGAATTGTGTACACCATGACTAAGATCGTGATCAAAAGTGGCAAAGGCAGCAAACTGCTGGTGACAACTGGCGCAACTTACTTCTCCATCCTTGCTCAGCTTCCCATCATAAAAAAGTTTCTTGCCCAGTAAAAATCCCTGTTCGGTGAGTTTGTTGTTTGCAAAAATATCCGTGGGAGGTGCAGGCCATCCGGCTGGTAATTTTAACTGCAGGGGTTTAGGCCCATAAGGGCCATAGCCATCATCCTTTGTTGCGCTGATGAGCATAACAGCTGCTACTGCAAAAAAAAGGAATGATATGATGATCTTTATTTTCAAATGAATCAACGGATGTTTTTTATTGAAAACAGGTATTTGAAATTGGCCGCCAGTTTTAATGCAGGAGCGCCTGTGATCATGCACATGGGAAGGTCTGCGATCTTATTATCTGTATCTCCGTGCCAGAAATGATCGAGGTTCATTTCAATAACAAGTTCCGCAGTGGAACCGGGTTTTATGGTCAAGCCCTGGCCGGCGCCGAATGGCAGGTTGATTTTTGTGGCTA
>JAFDXA010000314.1 GCA_018268185.1 Bacteroidota bacterium | reverse complement strand
CGGTTACATTTACCTGCCGGAATTTTACGCAGACTTTGAACGCCCCAACGGTGCCCGTTGTGCTGCCGATGTGGCCAAAGAAATCGACAAGCTTAAAATGGAAAAAGTTGATGGCATCATCCTCGACCTTCGTGGTAATGGAGGCGGTTCCCTGTATGATGTGGTTCAGATGGCCGGTTTGTTCATTGAAGACGGACCGATATGCCAGGTAAAAGGCCGCGACGAAAAGCCGAATGTATTGAGAGACCGTGATAAAACGGTTCAATACGATGGCCCTTTTGCCGTAATGGTTGATGAAACCAGCGCCTCCGCTTCAGAAATATTTGCTGCAGCCATACAGGATTACAAAAGAGGTGTTATCATCGGAAGCACTTCTACCTATGGCAAAGGAACCGTTCAGCGCAATATTCCATTGAATCCTGAAAGCGAAAACAGCCTGCTCTCATCCAACAAACAGGATGATCTCGGAACTGTAAAACTAACGCTCCAGAAATTCTACAGGATCAACGGGGATGCTACACAGTTGAAAGGTGTTACGCCGGATATCGTGCTGCCCGACAGGCTGGAATACATGAAATTCCGCGAAAAAGACAATCCCTACTCTCTTTCATGGGATGAGATCACAAAAGCAGACTACAAACCATGGACGAGCAATATCAGTAACCCTGCGGTGATCAGCAGCGCCAACAACGAAGTAAACCAGAACAGCACGTTCGGTAAGATCAAATCAAACGTACAGTGGCTGGAAAAGTATTACGACAAGGAATATTCACTGAACATCAATAAATACAGGCAGGAACAGAAAGAATTGAAAGATGTGGTAAAACAGATTGAAACGCTTTACAAGCTTCCTTCTCCCCTTAGCATTGAGAACATACCTTCAGACCTGGAAACCATTAAAAACGACCAGGATAAGATCGATAAGAATAAACAATGGCTGAAAGTAAGGAGTGATGATATTTATATTGATGAATCCGTAAAAGTGCTTAACAAAATGATTACGGAAAACAATATGGCAAAAACAAATTGATAGCTTCAATAAGATTTAAAAAGGGCAGTATGGTTACTGCCCTTTTTCATTACAGAAATCCCCTGAACATTCACACCGGTATTTTCGCAGAACCCCTATCCGAATAAATATTAAATCTTAATTTGCCGGATAATAATACAAGCAAACAAGCATGAAGAATTTCACTTTTAAAACCCTTCTGCCGCACCTCATTGCTGTGGCTGTTTTTTTATTGGTAGCCGTAATCTTTTGTAAACCCGGCCTGGAAAGTGGTGTTGTTATGAAACAGGGTGATGTTACCGGCTGGCAGGGAATGAGCCACCAGTCGTATACATATAAAGAACAGCACGGTCATGTACCGCTCTGGATCGTAAGTATGTTCAGCGGTATGCCCGGTTACCAGGTTGCTTTGGAAGGCTCCTGGTCACCACTGGGATATATCGACGGTACAATACAACTCTGGCTGCCGCAGCCTCTGAACTTCTTCTTCCTTGCCTGTATTTCATTTTATTTTCTGTGCATCTGCCTGCGTATAAGACCTTATGCAGGTATTATAGGAGCCCTTGCTTATGCTTATTGCAGTTTTTCCCCTATCATTGTTACAGCGGGGCATAATACACAAATGCTTGCACTGGGATATGCACCTGCTGTTATAGGAGCTGTAATACTCATATTCGATAAAAAGTATTTTGCAGGCTTTACACTGACTGCATTATTTACCGCCCTGCACATTGCACAGGGCCATCAGCAGATTGCTTATTACGTTTTCCTGGTTTTGGGCTTTATGACCATATCATACCTGGTTAATTTCATAAAAACAAAACAGACTGCTCATGCGGCCAAAAGCATCGGGCTGATGCTTATTGCAGGTGCGATAGGTGTTGCTGTAAACGCGATAACACTCCTTACAACATACGATTATTCTAAAGAATCGAAACGCGGTGGTCAATTGGTACTTGACTCTAAAGCTAATCCCAGAGACAAGGTTTCCGGCGGTAAAACACAGGGGCTGAGTAAAGACTATGCTTTTCAATGGAGTTACGGTCAGGTGGAGACGATGAGCCTGCTCTTCCCCGGCGTTCAGGGATATGGATTTCACTATGCCGACAGGGATGGAGAATCTTACATGTTCCCGAAAGTGGATGAGAACTCCCGCGTTGTAAAATACATGACGGAAAAACTCAACCTGCCCCAGAATGCAGTTGACCAGCTTTCCGTAAGCATGAGCCAAAGCCTCTATTGGGGTGGTCAGCAATTTGGCACCAACGGGCCTGTTTACCTGGGCGCCGTGATCTGCTTCCTTTTCATACTCGGAATGTTTATGCTTGATGGCAGGCACAAATGGTGGATCCTTGCTGCCAGCATATTTGCCATATTGCTATCGTGGGGCGATCACCTGCCCGGTTTCAATTATTTCATGTTCGATCATTTTCCTTTCTACAATAAGTTCAGGGTGCCTACCATGACGTTGGTGATACCGCAGATGCTCTTCCCCATTATCGCTGTACTTGTTCTGAACAAATTGATTGATAATGATGACAAAGATGCGTGGAAGAAATTCAAGTGGGGAAGCATTGCTACCGCAGCTGTGTTTGCAATAGCAGTGATGTTTTATTTCAGTTCTGATTTTTCCCGGGAGAATAAACAACGCACTGCGAAGTTCAATGAGCTCATCAATTCAAAAGACCCTGCCACGGAATCAAAGCTGGCGGAGCTGAACCGGAATTATGAATCACAAAAAGACAACCAGCTCTATGAATATGGTGTGCAGATCGGTATGCAGATACAGGATCCTGAACCCCAGAAAGTGGGACGTGAGTTTGTATCTGCACTCCGCCAGGACAGGGCATCTTTGCTTATGAGCGACATTCTCCGTTCTCTCATATTTGTACTGATTGCCGGGGCACTCATTGCATTGTACCTTAAGAACAAACTGAACAGCATGTTGCTGATCGTAGGGCTCACGATTACCTCGTTGGTAGATCAGCTCAGTTTCGATATGAAGTATCTGAATGATAAGAGTTTTGACAGCAAGGATAAATACGAGTCTTCAGAATTCCCAATGACCAATGCAGACAAAACAATTCTGGCAGATAAGGATCCAAACTTCAGGGTATTCAACACTGCAAGCCTGGAAGAATCCAAAACATCATACTACCACAAATCCATCGGTGGCTATCACCCCGCCAAACTCGGTATTTATGATGATCTTATGGCTTATCAACTCAATGGGTCACCCAACCCGGCTGTAGTGAATATGCTCAATGCCAAATACATTATTCACCAACAGGGAAATGAAACCGTAGCGTCTCTTAACCCGGGTGCACTTGGCAATGTATGGTTTGTAAATGCTTTGAAATTTGTTAATGGCCCGGCAGAAGAAATGAGAGCACTCGATAATTTCAATCCAAAAGATACTGCCATTGTTGATGAAAAATTCAAAAGCAGTGTTACAGCTTATGTACCGGCTGACAGTGCCTCAACTATACGCATGAAGAACTTTGATAACGATCACATGATCTATGAAAGCTCAGCTTCAGCAAGTCATGTAGCTGTATTCAGTGAAATCTACTATAAAGACTGGAAAGCATTTATTGACGGCAAACCCGCTCCTTACTTCAAGGCAAATTACGTATTGCGTGCAATGGTTATACCGGCTGGTAAACATACGATTGAATTTAAATTTGAACCTGCAGCTTTTTATACAGGCCGAACCATCAGTGATGTTTCTGTTTGGATACTCATGCTTGTTCTTGCAGCATTCATTGTGTATTCTATCAGGGGCAGGAATAAAAAAGCATAACAGGCCTGAATTAATTTGCGGAGGTATTAATCAAGTAGTCGATTGAACCAGTCAACCCATATCGTTGCACTTGTATCTTACAAGATATTTCCTGCCAGGATGGGTGGCCAGAAAGGTATTGCTCTTTTCTATAAATACCTTTCCAGGTTATTACCGGTAACCATTGTTTCCACAAAAAACAATGAAATACCACAGAATACTGATGTATCCTTTTTGCCGGTTTTAAGCAATTCAAAACTCCGGTACATCAACCCTTTTTTGTTTTTTAAACTGAAAAGAATACTCAGGGAAAAAAGAGCCACAAATCTCATACTGGAGCACCCGTATTATGGTTGGCTTGGTATATGGCTGAAAAGATCCTGCAGTATAAAGCTTATCATCCATTCACACAACATAGAATCACTGCGTTTTAAAAGCACCGGAAAGTGGTGGTGGAAAGTACTTTGGCACTATGAACGTTTTGTTCACAGGAATGCTGATATCAATTTCTTCATTACTGATGAAGACAGGGATTTTGCTCTAAAACAATTCGCCCTGTCTCCTGCTTCCTGCCACACCATAACATATGGGTTCGAGATCAGTGATGCCCCTGCCCTTGCAGACAGAGCCACCGCCCGAACATCTCTGCAGCAACTCCATCACATCAATGAACATGAAACGATATTGCTTTTTAATGGAACACTCGATTACAAACCCAACCTGGATGCATTGGATGTAATACTCGATCATGTCAATCCCATCCTGCTGGCCAACAGCAGGTTTTCTTACAAGATTATAATATGTGGGAAAGGATTGCCTGCCCACTATCATGAATTAAAGAATCATAAAGAGAAGAACATCCTGTACGCCGGATTTGTAGACGACATTAATATTTACTTCAAAGGGGCTGATATCTTTATTAATCCAGTTACGGATGGAGGCGGCATCAAAACAAAAGTGGTGGAAGCTTTGGGGTTTGACCTTTCGGTGATCAGTACAGAAAGCGGCGCTATCGGGCTTCCCGCATCAGTAACAGGAAAGAAGCTGGCACGCATCAAGGATGGCGACTGGCAGTCATTTGCTCATGCTATAACAACTGTTGACAGCAGTGCTCATATACCTCAAAGTTTCTTCGACCATTTTTATTGGGGCAATATTGCCCGGAAAGTAAAATCCGTAATCAGTTAAATTCAGGGCATGAAAATTATCATTACAGGCATCAATGGATTTGTTGCGCCATATTTCCTGGAACTACTCAACAGTTTGCCTGATAAATGGACAGTGCTGGGCCTTGGAAGATCCGAAGTTGCCTTTGACCGAAAAAGATTCCCCAACCTTGATATTGATTACATTAAAGTTGACCTGTTAAACAGGGAGCATGTTGGTGAAATCCTGAGAAATTTCAGGCCCAGGTATTTGTTACATCTTGCTTCTTTCAGCAGTGTAGGGCACAGCTGGAAATTTCCGAACGACAGTTTTGTAAACAATACAAATATTTTTCTTAACCTGGTAGACCAGATCAGGCAATTGAAGATACCATGCCGCATCCTCTCCATTGGTTCCAGCGAGGAATACGGAAATGTTGATCCCTCTACCCTACCGCTTACGGAATCAAGTGTTCTGCATCCCATTAGTCCGTATGCAGTAGCACGGGTTTCACAGGAGATGATATCAAAAATATATGCGGATGGTTATGGCATGGATATCATCATGACTCGTTCTTTCAATCACATCGGTCCGGGGCAAAAAAGTGTTTTTGTGGTTTCGTCTTTTGCGAAGCAGTTGGTAACTATTGCCCGTGACCCTGGAACGGAAAAGAAAGTAACCACGGGGGATCTGAGCATCATCAGGGATTTTGTTGATGTAAGAGATGTTGTGCGGGCATATTACATGTTGTTGAAACACGGAAGAAAAGGAGAAGTGTACAATATCTGTTCAGGAAAAGG
>JAFDXA010000313.1 GCA_018268185.1 Bacteroidota bacterium | reverse complement strand
AGTATAAATTGTGATCTCAGGCATTTACAGGGGGAGTTTGCATCTTTTTGCCTGGAGTTTACATCTTCCCAGTGGAAGTTTACATCTCTAAGCCTTTTTTGCTACAGTTTCTTTATCCAAACTTAATCTTCTTCTCTAAACCTGGAAAACCCCGGTCTTTAGTTCCGGTATCTCGGGGTTGTTATTGGCCGCTGCTATTCCCTCTGAAATCATTTTCCTGGTTTCACCCGGGTCAATGATCTGGTCAACCCACAAACGGGCGGCTGCATAATAAGGTACCGTTTGGCGGTTATAGTCCTGCGTAATTTTTTCAAGGATTGCTTTTTCTTCGGCTGCACTTACCTCCTGCCCCTTGGCTTTGAGTGAGGCTACCTGTATCTGCAACATGGTTTTGGCTGCCTGCTCTCCTCCCATTACCGCGATCTTTGCAGTTGGCCATGCATATATGAAACGTGGATCATAAGCTTTTCCGCACATGGCATAATTGCCGGCTCCATAAGAGTTTCCTACAATGATAGTTATTTTAGGAACTACTGAATTGGCGACTGCATTTACCAGTTTTGCACCGTCTTTTATGATGCCGGAATGTTCACTACGGCTGCCAACCATAAAACCAGTTACATCCTGCAGGAATACCAATGGAATTTTCTTCTGGTTGCAGTTGAGTATGAAACGGGCCGCTTTATCGGCGCTGTCGTTGTAAATAACGCCTCCCATCTGCATTTCCCCTTTTTTATTTTTTACGATCAGTCGCTGGTTGGCAACAATGCCAACGGCCCAGCCATCAACACGGGCATAACCGCAAACAATCGTTTTACCATAATCTTTTTTGAATTCATCAAAACTATCAGCATCAACGATACAGTTAATCAGATCAAGCATATCGTAAGGCTTGGAATTACCTTCGCTCATAACACCATATATTTCCCCGTTTCCCTTTGCCGGCAGTTTTGCGGCTATCCTGTTAAATCCTGCAGTTTGCGCCGGGTGCAGCTTGGCGATTATCTTTTTAACCTGGTCGAGACATTCCTGCTCTGTTTTAAATTTATAATCAGCAATACCCGATATCTCTGTGTGGGTAGCGGCTCCGCCCAGCGTTTCGTTATCAATATCTTCTCCAACAGCCGCCTTTACCAGGTATGGCCCCGCCAGGTAGATGGAACCTTGTCCTTCAACCATCAGCGTTTCATCACTCATGATGGGCAGGTAAGCCCCGCCGGCAACACAGGCACCTGTTACCACAGCGATCTGAGTTATGCCCATCGCACTCATCTTCGCATTGTTCCGGAAAATGCGTCCAAAATGTTCTTTGTCGGGAAATATCTGGTCCTGCATAGGAAGAAACACGCCGGCGCTGTCAACGATATAGATAACCGGTAATTTATTTTCCATTGCGATCTCCTGCATGCGCAGGTTTTTTTTCCCGGTGATCGGGAACCATGCGCCGGCTTTAACCGTTTGATCGTTGGCAACAACAATACATTGCCTGCCGCTAACATAACCAATACCACTCACGGTTCCTCCGGCCGGGCAGCCTCCATATTCTTCATACATTTCGAAGCCGGCAAAGGCCCCGATCTCTACAAAAGGCTTATCATCATCACACAGGTATTTGATACGCTCACGGGCAGTGAGCTTGTTTTTTTCATGCTGTTTCTGGTTGGCTTTTTTTCCTCCTCCTTCATATATTTTTTCCAGTTCACGCCTTACTCTGCTCCAGGCCATTTTCATGGCATCTTCATTCTTATTGAATTCAATATCGGTCATACCCGTAAAATTTTAATGCCGGCAAATTACGAAGGCAATTTTACTTTTCTATACTTAATTGAAAGCTTTTGAGACAGAAAAAGCCGGGGCTTGCCCGGCTTCCGTAATCAAACTATAATCAACTCTAATTACTAACCTACTATAAAATTCCAGTCGTGTACATCAGCAACTACGCCGGCTCTTGTATTATCAAGCTGTTCTTTGATCCTGAACATGAGGTTTTTGTTAGTATAAGCCGGCAATTGGTGATCCTTGCCATTAATGCCGATTGTTTTTATCGGGGCTACAACAGCCGCTGTTCCTGCACCGAACGCCTCTGTAATGGTTCCGTTGATAAAAGCTTCTTCCAGTTCTTTTACAGCTATCGGGCGTTCCGAAGTTTTATAGCCCAGGTCGTTTGCGATCGTAAGTAATGAATCCCGGGTAACGCCATCGAGTATTGAGTCCGACAATGGAGCTGTTACCAGTTCTCCATTGATAACAAACATTACATTCATCATACCAGACTCTTCAATGTATGCGTGATCTCTGCCATCAGTCCACAACACCTGGTCGTATCCTTCCAACCTCGCCTCCTTTGTTGGATAGAATGAAGCCCCATAGTTTCCTCCACACTTGGCTGCGCCTGTACCGCCTCTTGCAGCACGTACATAATGCGTTTCCACTTTTACTTTTATGGGTTCTGAATACAGTGATGGTACAGGCCCGGTAAAAATGATAAAGCGATATTCATCTGATATCTTTACGCCAAACCTTTCTTCGGTTGCGATCATGAACGGGCGGATGTACAAGGCATGGCCAGCCTGCGAAGGCACCCATGCTTTATCTGTTTCGATGAGTTTCAGCATTCCTTCCGTAAATATGTCGCGGGGAATTACCTGCATGCACATACGTTCCAGGGATTTAACGAAACGGTCATAATGCCTGTCGATCCGGAAAATATTCACCCTGCCATCTTCCATACGAAATGCCTTCATGCCTTCAAACACCGTTTGGCCATAATGCAATGCAAGTGTGGAAGGACTGAGCGACAGGTTTGAATAGGGAACGATCTGTGGCGTTTTCCATGATCCCTGTGCATAATCACATACCAGCATGTGATCTGAAATGTACTTACCGAATTCAAGCCCATCGAAATCAACTTCCTTGATACGGCTGTGCAATGTTTTTCGTACGGGAATGTCGAGCAATAGTTCCATAATTATATATTTATGATTATTCTGAAATTGTTTCCTGTTCGATCTGCTTATTAAAAGAGGTACGGAATTCCTTTTCCTGTTCTGTCATCCTCCGCACATCAATGATCATTTTCACATTGGCTCTTTCATAAACACCTTTCTCTACTTCTACATGACTGAAACCGAGTTTTTCATATAGTTTGATGGCAGCAGCATTTTTTGTATTTGAATAGAGGATCACCGTATGCGCTCCCAAAGTCCTTGCCTTTTCAAAACTTGCATAACTAAGCGCTTCAGCGAGCCCTTTGCGCCGGAAGTTTTTATCTACAGCCATTTTGGTGAACTCATAAACTGCATCATCAACTTTTCGCAAAGCAACTGTACCTGCAATCACTCCTTCATACGAAGCCATGAGTATGGCACCACCTCCATCCAATATGGCCTTATCCGGATTAGTAAGCACAAACTCATCAACAGGTTCCATTACAAACAACTCCTCTATCCATTGCCTATTGAACTTTTCAAAGTATGGCTGATGCGCTGCTGTATATTCAATAATCTCTACCGCTTTCATAGTACTTCAAATTGACAGAACAAAAATTGACATTTTTTTTGAAACAAAACAGATTCAGATTTATTAATTTTGACTAGATCAGATTTCACATCAAATAAAAACAAGCACATGCCAAAAGCAACATTTAACGGTGATGATCACCTTTACCTGCAGGTAGCGGAAGGATTGGAAAAAATGATCGCAGATGAAGTGCTACGCATTGGAGATAAACTTCCTTCTGTAAGAATGCTGAGTGAAGAATACGGTATCAGCATGGGTACGGCCTTCCAGGCATACTATCATCTGGAAGGCAGGGGCTTGATAGAATCAAGGCCCAAGTCCGGCTATTATGTACGCTTTAACTACCGGCGATTTCCTGAATTGCCAAAAACAAAAATGCAGCCCGAATTGCATTCACACGAAGTGAGTGTAAAGGAAATGATCAAATCTATATATACGGATATTGCAGCCAGGGATGTTACCAACTTTGCATTGGCAGTTCCTGATGCCTCTTTATTACCGGCTGCAAAACTCAGCAAGTCGGTTGTTCAGGCCTTGCGCAACAGCACTTATCATTGCGTAAACTATGAACTTACCCAGGGCAATATTGAATTACGCCAGCAGATTTCAAAACTTGCATTCAACTGGGGTGGCAAAATTAATCCTGATGAAGTGATCGTAACTTCCGGTTGCCTGGAAGGCATCATGGTATGCCTGAAAGCTGTTACAAATTACGGAGATACGGTTGCTGTTGAAACACCTACTTACTTCGGCATCAACCAGGCTATTGAAAGCCTCGGATTGAAAGTTGTTGAAATAGCTTCCGATCCTGTTGAAGGTGTAGACCTTGATTATTTTCAGAAAGCAATCAAAAGGTCTAAAATAAAAGCATGCGTATTTGTTCCCTCCTTCAACAATCCATTTGGCAGTTGCATGAGTGATGAAAACAAAAAGAAACTTGTTGATATCATTACACGCCATAACATTCCCCTGATAGAAGATGATATTTACGGTGAATTGTATTTCGGTAGAAACAGGCCACGTACCTGCAAATATTATGACACCAAAGGACTGGTAATGTATTGTTCTTCCATCTCCAAATCACTGGCACCGGGATACCGCATTGGTTGGGTGATCCCCGGTAAATTCTTCGACGAAGTAAAACAGATCAAGCGCATCCAGAACATAAGTTGCCCCACCATCACACAAGCTGCTGTTGCACATTTTCTGAAGCATGGCCGTTATGAATACCACCTGAAAACATTGAGAAAAGCACTACACACACAAAGCCTTCGGTACGTTCAGGCCATTATCAAGTATTTCCCGGCTGATACTAAAGTATCCAGGCCGCATGGTGGCTTTATTTTATGGCTGGAACTGAATAAAAAAGTAAATGCTTTCAGACTCAGGACAGAAGCGATGAAACATAATATTTCCATCGTACCGGGAAAGATTTTCTCATCCGGTTCAAATTATGCCAACTGTATCCGTATTTGTTTTGGCAAGCCCTGGTGCAAAGAAGTGGATGAAGGATTGATGACGCTGGGAAAGATCATTAAACACATGATCTGATATCATTTCTTTAAATACAGGAATTACAGTTTGGTTTATCTCACAAGCACCACATTTCCCCTCAGGGTTTTCAGTTCTCCCCTGCGGTCGGTACCTTGTATCATCCACACATAATTATCAATGGGCTGCTTTTGGCCTTTGTATGTTCCATCCCATCCTTTATTCAGGTCGCTTGTTTCAAATACCAGTTCTCCATACCTGTTGAATACACGGAAATAATCAAGACTTGATATTCCCACAGCAGTTGGCCTGAAAATATCATTCAAGCCATCCCCATTGGGAGAGAACGCTGTTGGCACGTAGAATGTAGGTCCATTCAACACCCGAAGGGTCACTGTGTCTTTATCAATACAACCGATCTCATTGGTAACAGTGAGCACAAAGGTTGTGGTGGCAGTTAACGTTGCTTTTGGATTGAATACATAAGGATTGTTCAATGGAGTTGTTGGCGCCCATTCATAACTTACACCTCCACTTCCAAACAACTGGTAAGGATAATTGTATTCCGCGTTGGCATCGGGCCCTGCATTTGCAATCACTTCAGGATATATGTATAATGCCACTTTAGCTGTATCAGCACATCCAAAACGATTTTGTACAACGAGTTGGTACAGGCCCGATGTGCTTACTGTTGCAGGATTGGTAACAGCATTGCCCTGGGCATCCGTCCACACACCTGCTAGACCGCTTGTATTGAACAGGCCAGTAAGATCCACTACGCTTCCATAACACAAACGAAGTTCTTTATCAGGCCCCAATGCCGGTTTGGCATTTACCTTCACAGTGATCACTGCTCTCGGACTTTCACATAGGCCGTTCGACTGGCTTACATAGTACAGGAAAATACCCGGCAACAATGTAGATGGCACAGGCGGCGTAGGAGACCCGGAACCACCTGTTGCTGATGTATACCACTGAAGACTTGTACCACTTGCAGTGAGAGCAGTAGCCTGTTCATATTGACAATACGACAAAGGTGAATTTACAAGTGGCGCTGCCGGTGTTTGGTTTACAACGAGGTTGAGTGTTGCAACAGAATCACAGCCTGCCGAACTCACCAGTGTTACCTGGTACTGTCCTGCTGCATTGTATGTGTGCCCGTTCCAATTGTAAGGAAGCAGGATGCTGCAAATGGTAACATTGGTAGTACTTGATACCACCGGGTTTACAACAAGATTCAGTTTGGCTATGGAATCGCAACCGGCACTGCTTACGAGGGTTACAGAATAGGTTCCGGTGGCATTGTAACTCTGCCCATTCCAGTTGTATGGCAATTGATTGGAGCAGGTGCTGGCATTGGTAACACTTGTATTAACTGGATTTACTGTAAGTACCAGGGTTGCTATTGAATCGCAACCATTGCTACCGGTGAATGTAACCTGGTATGAACCACTTGCTGCATATGTATGCCCATTCCAGCTGTATGGCAATTGATTGGAGCAGGTACTTGCCGTTGTTGTACTTGAAGTTGTATTCCTGATTGCGAGGTTCAGTGTTGCTACTGAGTCACAACCATTGGAACCGGTAAGTGTTACTGCGTGGGCTCCACCGGTATTATAGCTCTGGCCGTTCCAGTGATATGGAAGTTGGTTACTGCAAATACTGATATTGGTAACACTGCTGGTAACATTACGAACAGAAAGATTGAGTATAGCTGTTGAATCACAACCGGCACTGCTGGACAGTAATACAGAATACGTACCGGCTGCATTATATACATGTCCATTCCAGTTAAACGGTAATTGGTTTGAACAAACCGAAATATTTGTTGTACTGGTTACATTAAGGTTAACTGTTAAATGAAGTGTTGCTACGGAATCACAACCGGCGCTACTTGTCAATGTTACTGAATACGTTCCTGCTGCGCTGTATATCTGTCCGTTCCAATTATATGGTAAAGAATTCTGGCATATAGTTGTATTTGTAATACTGGCAACGTTGGGGTTAACGGTTAAATGCAGTGTAGCAACAGAATCACAACCAGTACTGCTCATCAATGTTACTGAATAGGTTCCTGCTATATTGTAAGTCTGGCTGTTCCAGTGATAAGGCAACTGGTTCACGCAGATTACAATATTTGTTATACTGGTTACAGTCGGATTAACCACAAGCTGTAATGTAGCAATAGAATCACAACCTGAGCTGCTTGTCAGGACTACTGAATAAGTGCCGGCCGCATTGTAGGTCTGGCCATTCCAGCTATAGGGCAATTGATTTGAACAGATCGTGGCATTCGTTGTGCTGCTCACTGTTGGATTAACAGCCAGGTGCAAAGTGGCGATGGAATCGCAACCAGTAGAACCTGTTAATGTAACATTGAAATTACCTGCACTGTTATATGACTGACCGTTCCAGCTATACGGCAATTGATTCTGGCAAACAGTAACATTGGTTGAACTGGTCAATATTGGATTGACTGTAAGTTGCAATGTGGCTACAGAATCACAACCAGAACTACTTGTCAATGTCACTGAATAAGTTCCGGCTGCATTGTAAGTCTGACCGTTCCAGCTATATGGCAACTGATTTGAACAGATCGTGGCATTTGTTGTGCTGGTTACATCTGGATTTATAGTCAACACCAATGTTGCTATTGAATCACAGCCTGAACTACTGGTAAGAGTAACAGAATAAGAACCGTTTGTATCGTAATTATGCCCATTCCATGAGTAAGGCGCCTGGTTAGGGCATATTATAACATTTGTTGTACTTGTGAGCGTGTTGTTTACTGTCAATATTATGGTAGCAACAGAATCACAACCCGAACTGCTTGTCAGTGTCACCGAATAAGTTCCGGCTGCATTATAAGTCTGACCATTCCAGCTGTATGGCAATTGGTTTGAGCAGATCGTCGTATTTGTTGTACTTGTGAGCGTGCTGTTTACTGTCAATATTATTGTCGCTACAGAATCGCAACCAGAACTGCTTGTCAGGATAACCGAATAAGTTCCGGCCGCATTATAGGTCTGACCATTCCAACTGTATGGCAACTGATTTGAACAGATCGTAGTGTTTGTTGTGCTGGTGAGT
>JAFDXA010000312.1 GCA_018268185.1 Bacteroidota bacterium | reverse complement strand
TTACTTTTGCATTTATTATTTTACATGCCTGATTACAGATTTACATGCATTGCCCGCCTCTTAAAATAACTGTTCTTGGTTCCGGTACAAGCAGTGGTGTGCCCATGATTGCCTGTACCTGCGAAGTTTGCCGTTCGGCAGATGAAAAAGATAAAAGGCTCCGTAGCAGCATCCTGGTGGAAAGCAGCAATACAACTTTTGTGATCGATACCACACCGGATTTCCGCTACCAGATGTTGCGTGAAGACGTAAAGAAGATGGATGCGGTATTGTTCACACATCCCCACAAGGATCATATTGCCGGCCTTGATGATGTACGGGCATTCAATTATTTTCAGCAGGAGGCCATGAACGTTTATGCCAATGAACTTACGCAGGCAGCATTGAGGCGGGAATTCGCCTATGTTTTTTCTGATCACAAATATCCCGGTATTCCCAACCTCATCCTTCACGAGATCCCGGAAAAGGAATTCATGATCGGTGATATTCCTGTGATGCCAATAAAAGCATGGCATTTGAAAATGCCGGTACTTGGTTTCAGGTTTGGCAACTTTACTTATATAACAGACGCCAACAGGATCGAAGATGAGGAGAAAGAAAAGATCAAGGGCAGCGAGATACTCATTGTAAATGCGCTTAGAAGAGAAAAACACATTTCCCATTTCAATTTAGAAGAAGCAATTGAACTGGTGCAGGAGCTGGGAATTCCCCGGGCTTACTTCACCCATATCAGTCACCAATTGGGGCTACACGCTAAACTCAATGAAGAATTACCAGCGGGCATAGAGCTGGCTTATGATAAACAACAGATCTTCACTAAATAAATATTAGCCTTTTTATTTCTATTTCTGATTGCCTGTGTGATTACTTTAGGGTATGCAAAAAACCGTACCCAACCACTATTTTCATTTTACCCGGCGTGAGCGAAATGCCATATTGGTGCTGCTGATCTTTGTCGGAATGATCGCTTTATTCCCTTTTATCGCCGGGTATTTTCATAAAGAAAAAAGACCAGTGGTAAATGATTCTGAAGTATTGGCGGCTTTCAGTCAAGTGAAACAAAAAGATAGTTCTTACAGAAACTACCAGCACAATGCTTTTAAACAGGATTGGAAAAATACTGCCGGGTATCCGGGTAAAGCAACCAAACAGGCGGAACATAACTTTTTTTCATTTGATCCCAACACGCTGCCGGTAGATGGTTGGCGAAAACTCGGATTAAGAGAAAAAACAATTGCTACGATCCAGAAATATCTTTCCAAAGGTGGAAAATTCCGGAAGGCAGAAGATATCAAAAAGATATGGGGTATTGATGAACAATTGTCCGAAGCGCTGATGCCTTATGTACAAATTCAGGATGGAACGGATGAACATCCTTTCAGTAAGCGGGATTTTAGTACCAATATCAGCATGCCTCGTTTTGAAGTGATCGACATTAATACCGCAGATACATCAGCATGGATATCACTTCCCGGCATCGGTTCAAAGCTTGCCAACCGCATTGTGGATTTCCGGGAAAAACTGGGTGGCTTTTATAGCATAAACCAGGTTGCTGAAACTTATGGATTGCCTGATTCAGTATTCAATAAAATCAGATCAAGGCTGAACCCCGGAAACTTTAGCGTAAAAAAGATCAACATTAATACTGCCCCGTTGGATGAACTGAAAGCGCATCCATATATCAGGTATAAACTGGCAGGCCAGGTTCTTCAATATCGGAACCAGCACGGATCTTTTAAAAATGTGACGGATATAAAAAAGATCATGGCCGTTTCTGAAGAACTTTATGCCAGGCTTGAACCATACCTGTCTGTTGATTAGCAAGACAATGGTTGGTATCAATGACCGGCTTGTTTATCCATGTTTATGGCCGCTTATATTAAGTTTATAGCAGCGGCAGCGAGTTTTCACAAGTTTCCTTAACTTGCCGCCTCAACGATTGCTATTATACTATTTTATGGACTTTTCTACTAATGAACTAACCGGCCAGGTAGCTCAATCTGCCCGTGATTTTGCACTACAGTATATAAAACCTCATTTAATGGACTGGGATGAATCCCAGGAGTTTCCTGTTCACATTTTCAAGGAACTTGGAAAGCTTGGCATGATGGGAGTATTGGTTCCTGAGGCTTATGGCGGAACCGGCCTTGGATATTTTGAATACAGCGCCGTTATCCAGGAAGTTGCCAAAGTATGCGGATCGGTAGGCCTGTCGCTGGCAGCTCATAATTCTTTGTGTACCGGCCATATTCTTGCATTCGGTAACGAGGAACAGAAGAGAAAATATCTTCCAAAACTGGCAACTGCTGAGCATATTGGTGCCTGGGGTTTAACAGAAGCCAATACCGGAAGTGATGCCGGAAACATGCGCACAACCGCTGTGAAAGATGGCAACAACTGGGTGATCAACGGAACCAAAAACTGGATTACGCATGGCAAATCGGGAGATGTTGCTGTTGTTATCTGCCGTACCGGAGAGCCGAGGGCAAAAAATAATTCAACTGCTTTTATAGTAGAAAGAGGTACTCCCGGTTTCAGTGCGGGAAAAAAGGAAAACAAACTGGGCATGCGTGCCAGCGAAACAGCCGAAATGATCTTTGATAATTGCGTGATTCCTGATGAAAACAGGCTCGGTGAAATTGGCGCAGGATTTAAACAGGCCATGAAAATACTGGACGGCGGAAGGATATCTATTGCCGCACTTGCCCTGGGTATTGCCAAAGGAGCTTATGAAGCTTCTCTTCAATACGCCAAAGAGCGCTACCAATTCGATCAGCCGATCGCCAACTTCCAGGGAATATCTTTTAAACTGGCTGATATGGCTACCAAGATTGCTGCTGCTGAAATGCTCATCAACCAGGCCTGTGACCTAAAAAACAAAGGGCTCCCCATGACCAAGGAAGCTGCTATGGCTAAATATTATGCCAGCGAAATTTCTGTTGAAATAAGTACCGATGCCGTTCAGATATTCGGGGGCTATGGTTACACCAAAGATTTTCCTGTTGAGAAATTTTACCGCGACAGCAAACTTTGTACAATAGGAGAAGGAACAAGTGAAATTCAGAAAGTGGTTATCGCCAGGGAAGTTCTGGGATAATTATTATACTTACATAAATGGAAGGGGAGATAAGATTGAATTTGTTTTCAATTTTATCTCCCCTTCAACGTTGAACTAAGATTATTTTTTATCTCCGCCGAAAAGGCCAGATAATTTATCTTTTGCTCCTTCTAAAAAGTCTTCGGCTTTGTCAGCAGCGTTCTTGGCAAATTCTTCTACTTTTTCTCCTGCCTGGCCTGGTATCACATCACTGATTTTGTCCATCAGTCCGGATGCACCCGAAGCTGTAGCTTGTGTAGTTGCTGCCGCCGGGGCATCTGAAGCCGGGAATAAGTTATCTACCGCTCCCGCCATCATCGGGAATTTTTCTTTTACAAAATCCTTGATCGTGTCAACTGCTTTATGAGCCTGTTCTGCACTGATGCCTGCTTTTTCTGTTAGTTTGCTGATGAGTTCCTGCATGGTGATTTTTTTAATGGTTATGAATAGATGTTTTGTATGTAACGGAAGAAATGTAAAGCTAAAGCATCTGGCTGTAAGTGCAACGGAATTAACCGGGGTTCGACAAAGGCGAATGTTTATTCTGCATCAAAACGGTCCACACGTTCAATGCCGGGTAATGCTTTCAGTTGTGCAACCAGTTTTTCAAGCTCTTCCTTATCGTGAACAAATACTTTCACCTTGCCTTCAAAAATGCCATCGTTGGCTTCTATGGTCATGGCCGAAATATTCACTTTCAGTTCTCCGCTTATGAGGTTCGTGATCTTATGAATCACACCCACATCATCAAGCCCGATGATCTTTAAGCCTGTAAGGAATGAGATCTCTTTGTTTTTCGCCCATTTTGTTTTTACAACCCTGTGCCCGTAATTCGCAAGCAGCCTTGCTGCGTTGGGGCAATTGGTACGATGAATTTTCAATCCTTCGCCGGTAGAGATAAATCCAAACACATCATCTCCCGGTATCGGCTTACAGCAGTTGGCCAGTGTATACATGATGCGGTCACTGGTTTCACCGAAAATGATCAGCTCGGCATCCTTGTCTTTTTTGCCAGCCTGTTTTCCCAATACATCAGGTATCTCGGTTTTTTCTTCTACGGGCCTGGCGGGCTTGGGAGGAATGAGTTTATCGCCTGCAACTGTAAAGTCTTTTAATTCTTTGAGATCGATCTTTTTGGTGGAGATGTCGTAGAGCAGATCAAGGCTGCTGTTGATCTTATAAAAAGTTGCAAGTTCTTCAATGTTGGTCTGGTTCATGGCTGCTCCCATGGAATCGAACTTGCGTTGAAGGATATACTTGCCTTCTTCAGCGATGGCTCTTTTTTCTTCTTTAAGTGTATCCTTGATCTTGGCTTTGGCCTTACTGGTTACAACAAATTTCAACCATTCGCTGTTGGGCTTTTGCTTGGCGCTGGTGATGATCTCGATCTGGTCGCCATTGCGGAGTTTGTAGCTGATGGGTACCAGTTTGTGATTCACTTTTGCGCCGATACACTTGCTGCCAACAGCCGTGTGTACACTGAATGCAAAGTCAAGAGCAGTGGCGCCGAGAGGAAGCATTTTTACATCCCCTTTTGGCGTATAAACATATATCTCTTCTGCAAGGAATGAGGTTTTGAAGTCCTGTAAAAAATCAAGTGAGTTGGATTCCTGGTTGCCCAAAGCTTCCCTGATCTGTTGAAACCATTTGTCGAAACGGCTTTCATCTTCTTTGCCTTCTTTGTATTTCCAGTGGGCAGCCAGGCCTTTTTCTGCGATCTCGTTCATGCGGCGGG
>JAFDXA010000311.1 GCA_018268185.1 Bacteroidota bacterium | reverse complement strand
TTCTTTGCAATAATCAGGAAGTGTTGATATTAACAATTGGCGTAGAACGTCTACAATAATTCTCTCATTTTCGGGTAATACTTCGTAAAGTTCTACCAGTGATTTTTTCTTTTCTTTGGCCACACAAGTTGATTAAGGTTTCGGGAAAGTTGCCCATAACGAACGAGCATTGACGCAAGCTGGGAATAGTTGCACTGTCCGCCCGGTTGCAAATGCCCATTAAAGATGAGGAATTTTAACTAAACCACAAAGCCAGCCGGCAGCACAGGGAGCGTAGCCAAAACTGCCGGCGGTATGTTGATCTGTCAAGCCGGTTAACTGAAGATTGTTAGCGTGTTGATGCCGAGATTACTTCCGTCCGCACAGTTTGCGTGCAATGCTGTTGTTAGCGGTTCGTGCCTTTTTGCTAGGCAAGTTGTTTTTGTTTTGCAGGAGATTTTTTCCTGAGTTCTTTTAATCTGCGCTTTTCTTTATCAGCACGAATAAAATTGCTGATAGCCACTTCTTCTTCTTTTGTTAAAGGATTGTTTTGTCCTCCGATAAAGTCAACGTCTAATTCTTTTGTTTTGTTTTTCATCTTGGAAAATATTTGGCGATTAATTTTAAAGCTGCAATTGTGTCAATAATCATAATTCTTCCACCAACATGTATTGCTCCTAAACTGTCAATGTAGTGTTGAATAAGTTGAGACTTGGAGATAAAGGATACATTTCCTTCATGTCCTCTTTGGAATGAAAGTTTGCAAGCAAAGGCAACCAAATTACCGGGAACGCCTGCGTATACTTTTGCTTTTCCTTTATTAAAAGGGGCACTCTCTACAAGGTGCATATATACATGGTCGTCCTTGATTTCAATGCTTACTAACCCTTGTATAATATGTTGATTGTTTAAAATGGTCAATTTGTAAACATCCCTTTGGGGCTGTTTATATTCAAATCTCCAGTCAAATTGCCATTTATTCTTTTTGCTGATACTTTTCAAATCAGTTACTGTGACAATTGAAATTTCAGTAGCAAAACTGTCGCCAGTTATTACATTCTCAATTGAATTAGTTAGTTTGTCCACCTCAAAGTCAAGCCCTATTTCTTTTCTTCTTTTCACTCTACGAATTTACAAAAAAATGCTTGTTTGACAAGGAGATTTGTCATCATTGGGGTGTTCAACTGGCATGACCGCTAACGTACGAGCATTGACGCAAGCTGGGAATAGTTGCGCTGTCCGCCCGGTGGAAATGCCTATTAAAGATGAGGAATTTTAACTAAACCACAAAGCCAGCCGGCAGGACTGGAAGCGTAGCCAAAACTGCCGGCGGATTGTTGATCTGTCAAGCCGGTTTACTGAAGATTGGTAGCGATTTGAGGTTGATTTTCGTTCCGTCCGCCCAGTTTGCGTTCAATGCTGTTGTTATGGGCAGTTTTATTTGGTTTGCTTGTCAAGGCAGAATCCAATATACTTTGGCAATTCAGCTTTGCCGAAGTAGCCTGACATGTATTCCTTTACAGTCATCCCGTTAATTTGATAAATTAAGCAATCACACAGAGTATCCAAATTTTTTCCCGTCTGTGATGCGACCTCTTTTAACTCGTTTCTTAGCTTTATCCGCATTTGATTCTCTGCGTTGGGAGATAGTTTAATTTTATAGGTTGTGTCAACAATATTTTCGATTATGCATTTTGCATTTACAAGTTGAATACTGTCATAAATTGTTTGTCTAAGGCTTTTAATTCCAGAACTACGAAATAATCTTAATTGATTTGTGTCAAACTCAATTAGGCGATATATTTCCGAAGCAGAACAATCGCCAACTTTTTCTGCATTTACACCCTTTCCAAATAACTCAAGACTGCTTTCTGTAAATGCCTTCTTTAGTATAACTATGTCTTCATTCCGTAAGTCTTTTGAACTCTTGTTATAGGTTTTATAATTGAAAACCCAAGCAAGAATAAATGCTGCAAGTAAAAACCCTCCAAATTTGAAACTTTTCATAGTTTAACGGGGTGTATCTAAAAATTGCCCATAACGGACGTGCATTGACGCAAGCTGGGAATAGTTGCGTTGTCAGCCAGGTTACGAGTGCTTATTAAAGATGAGAAATTTTAACTAAACCGCAAAGTCAGCCGGCAGCGCTGGGAGCGTAGCCTAAACTGCCGGCGGTTTGGTTACTCGTCAAGCCGATTTACTGAAGATTGGTAGTGATTTGTTGCTGAGATTACTTCCGTCCGCCCAGTTTGCATTCAATGCTGTTGTTAAGCGCAGTTTTTATTTCCACATTCTGTCGAAAAGATTTGGGCATATTTTTTTCATGCTTTCAGGATCTTCTTCTTTCCAGGTGAAATCAAATTGTGGATAATGGCCTTCTTTAAATTTAAAATTTTCATCATCAATAAAATCGTACAAATCTTTACCAGTTTTATTTTGAAATGCTTCTAGAGCTACATACCAAAAACTTTCAAAGTCATAAAGCTCAATTTCTTCATCAACCTCGGTAATTAATGAATCAGGATTTGCTTTTGCATTATAGTAAACGTCTTTGCCTTTTGAAATAACCCAGTTTCTAAAATATTCAAATCCGTCATCAGAACATCCTCCATTCATTATATAACCTGCGCACCACATTTCAGAATTATATGTATCATAAAGTAACTTATCAGTCCGTAATCTAAAACCAATGATTTGTGTTGGCGTAAGCTTTTGGATTCTCTGGATTAAAAATTCTTCTTGCTTATCTTGATCATTAGAATATTTTAAACTTTCGGAAACAATATTCCAATAAAGATTTTCATCAAACATTTGTGAGGTTTTGGTAAGATTTGATGTGTCGTTACCTGAATTTTTATTTCCAAATAATTTTCCTAAAAATCCCATAAGAACATTTCTTTTAATTTTGAATATGTTGCCAGTTAAAAATTGCGCTTAACGTACGAGCATTGACGCAAGCTGGGAATAGTTGCGTTGTCCGCCCGGTTATAAATGCTTATTAAAGATGAGGAATTTTGACTAAACCGCAAAGCCAGCCGGCAGCACTGGGAGCGTAGCCAAAACTG
>JAFDXA010000310.1 GCA_018268185.1 Bacteroidota bacterium | reverse complement strand
GTGGAAGCAGCGCAATCGTGTCGTCAAGTTGTATCCGCAAGCCAAGGCGAAAGTATTTCTGCTGCGTCAATTTTACGACCAATCGGTATTAGAGGTTGCTGACCCGTACAGTGGAACCATAGCGGACTTTCAGACGTGTTTTTCTATGATGAAGCAGGCCTGTGATGTGCTCGTGAAGCAGATGTTGGCGGCCAGCAGCCGCCAGGGATAGCACTCGCGGAGTGCAGTGCGAAGAACATACGAATGGTAATAGTCAAGGGAGGTCCGGCACCGGTATGAGCTTGCGAACGAGACTGTTCAACATCTACTGGACGCTACGAGGAGCCATTGCGCCCTCCCTACGCTACTCTCAATATTGGTATGAGGAGGCGCTGAAGCGATATGTGACGCCATCCGTCGAATGGGTGGAAATTGGCTGCGGGCACGCAATTCTACCAAGCTGGCGGGCGAATGAAGAACGTCAGTTGGTGAAGACCTGCAAGGCCATATTCGGCATTGATTATGATTTATTTTCGCTAAAAGCACACCCGAACATTTCTAAAAAGCTACGTGGAGACGTGACGAGATTGCCTTTTAGAAGCGAGGCATTTGATTTGGTAACAGCCAACATGGTGGTCGAGCATCTCGATAAACCGGACGAACAATTCAGGGAGATCAGCCGCATTCTCAAGCCAAAAGGAGTGTTTCTGTTTCACACTCCCAATGCGTATGGCTATGGCGTCATACTATCCAAATTCGTGCCTGAAAGGCTGAAGGGCAAACTGATTCACTTGTTGGAGGGACGTCAGGAACACGATGTGTTTCCTACCCATTACAAGGCCAATACCGAGGCTCAAGTTAAAGCGCTCGCTCAAGCCAATGGATTTGAGGTGCTTCAGCTTGATCTGATTCCGACTGACGCCATTTTTGCCATGTTGCCACCGTTGGCAATACTGGAGCTCATCTGGATCAGAGTCTTAATGACAGATTTAATGAGAGGATATAGGACCAATTTAATCGTCGCTCTAAGAAAGCCATCCTGAAGTGTACGCGCTTGGCGAATGTGTGAGTGCCAACGCAATAATCGTGTATGCGGGCGAATCAGGTGCTACAGGGAGCTGTATTTGAAAGCACGTTCTGTGGGTCGTCAGACTACAATAAAAGATATCCTCGCATCGGCGCATCTTCCCGCGCTGGACGGATTGCGGGCTATGGCCGTGACGGTGGTCATCGTGTACTATCTTGGCTTTGAGTCAATTCCTGGGGATATTGGAGTCAGCGCGTTTTTTGTCTTGAGTGGATTTCTCATCTCCTGGCTACTCCTGCAAGAAATTGAGCGTACGGGGAGAATTTCTTTCAAGCAGTTTTATGCAAGAAGGGCACTCCGAATTGTGCCGGCATACTATGTGTTTTTAGTGCTGGTGTACGTACAAGAGCATCTCAGAGGATACGAGTGGGATCCGTGGCTGACTATCTCGGGCTTTGGCTATTTCGTGAACTACTACAATGGTACGCACGGCCATCCAAATACCGCGATCGCGCATGCGTGGTCCCTATCCGTAGAACAACAATTCTATGTTCTCTGGCCGATACTTCTGAATCTGTTAATGAGAAAGGGGACTCGCGTCGCAGCATGCGCACTCGCAGGGATTATTGCTTGCGTGGTGGGGATTCGGTCTCTGATGTATTTTGGTTTTGCTGTTGATCATTCCTATCTGTATAACGCGTTTGAGACCAGATTTGACAGTATTGCCGTTGGATGTTTGGTCGCTATTGTTTCGAATCAGCGACGCTTTGTGATGTTGGCAACGGTGCTTTCAAAGTCGGCACTGAGTCCTGCAATCACACTGCTATTGCTTTGCTATTCACGTATATGGGGGTCAACCGACTATCATTATTCAGTTGGGTTCACCATTGACTCATTGCTTCTGGCTTTGTTCATGGTTCAACTTTTAATATTGAGTCGGCAGCCAGCCTGGCATTGGCTTGATCATCCCGCCATGGTTTACCTCGGAAAGATATCTTACTCCCTTTATCTCTACCACGTCCTGGCACTGGGAATTGCATCCCGGCTTGCGCCACACCAGGTAGGTGCGAAGGTGATGGTTAGTCTGGTGCTGTGTGTCCTCATAGCGTCGTGTTCCTACTGGTTCATTGAACTGCCGTTTTTGAGATTGAAGCATAGGCTGGTGGCAGACAAAAAGTCCTCTCAAAACATTTTTGATCCTACGCGACATGCTACAGCCTAAATCTCCAATGTCCATTGCATCAAGCAGAGGCTCTGCTTTACAAGCCGGAAGTTTGCAGCCAAAGCCTACCAAGATTGGATTTGGTCTTGTGTTGCTGGCGCTTCTCTTCGAGTTTGGACGACCACAGGACTTTTTCCCTCCATTGAAGGTGGTTCCGATACCCTCACTGCTCGATATCAGTCTCGCTCTGGCGGTGTTTGTTTCAGGGATTGGCAAATATTCAAATACACAAACACGACTGTGGATGGTATTGCTGGCTTTCATGGCGATGTGGGTGCCGTTTGCAAATAATAACTTTTGGGCCTTGATGGTTTTCAAGGACATGACCCTGTATTTCTTCTTTTATCTCGGCATCGTGACGTTTGTTAATACGACGAGCAGGATGCAAACACTGATTTTTGTTTGGCTGGGGGTGCATCTTGTGCTTGCGGTCAATGGCATTCTGCATCAAGGACGTGGTGTTGGTGGCTGGTTGGGAGACGAGAACGATTTCGGGATGGAAATGAATGTGGCGATTCCCGTCGCTTTCTTCATGTCGCAAGGGGCGGTGGGGAAGGGAAATAAGTTTATATATGTGGGCTCACTAGGGCTATTTGTTATGGCCTTGGTAGCCACCTCATCGCGCGGAGGCTTTCTTGGGCTGCTTGCGGTGGGTGCGTACTGTTGGTTGTTTTCATCACGAAAACTTATGTCTCTTTTTTTGGGCGTATGTTTGGTCGGTCTCGTTCTTGTTGCCGCACCTCAAGAGTATTGGGATCGAATCAGCACAATAACGGACGATAAGACTACGGAATCAGGTACGGCTGGCCAACGCATGTTCACTTGGGGAATTGGGTGGGAGATGTTTTTGGCAAATCCGATCCTGGGGGTAGGTCAAGGAAACTTTGCTTGGACGATCGGTGAGTATTTAGGTGGACGGACATGGCAGACTAAGTCGCTGGCTGGTCGCCAGGCACATTCGCTTTACTTTACGCTGTTGCCAGAACTAGGTCTGGTTGGAGTGCTTATCTTCGGATCAATGGTATATTTCAATTTGAGAGATGCGAGAATCAAAGTACTAAGCAGTTGGTCCGGTCCCAGCAGGAAAGTGGATCGAGCGAATGATCCACAATTTGCGCGAGCTGTTCTATTTGGTAAGGCAATCTCAGGAGGAATGATCGGGTATTTGGCGACAAGTGCGTTTATCTCTACGTTATATTACCCTACCTTTTGGATCATGATGGCTCTTGCTGTCGCCCTACGCAACACAACGGAACGATATGTCGCTGCTGAGGCCGTAGTCATTGAGGAGAGGGCGAATTACGCCGGTCCATCACTGCTGAGGCAGCGACCTGCAAAATGAGCTTAGAGATCTAGTCCTCGTTCATACGACATCCTCGCTGTGGAGACATTCCCGTCACTAAGCCATGGGCGGTAGGCGTTTCTCAGGAAAGGTCTCGTTGCCGGATGGGTGCTGGACATGCCATGTGAAGGTCAACTTCAAACGATCTTGTATTTATCAACCAGTAGTGGCCCTGGTGGTGCTGAACGAGTCATCAGCAATTTGAGTGCCTCGCTCGACCCCGCACGATATCGGGCGATTCTGTGTTTGTTTCGTCCTGGCTGGATTCAGGAGCATACCGAGAATCGAGGAGTACGTACCTATGTCATTCCAACGCAGGGTATGTTCGATTGGCGATGGGTGCTGCGCGTCAAGCGCTTGCTAAAGGACGAACATGTCGATTTGATTCATGCCCACGAGTTTGATGCCAATGTGCAAGGGACCTTTGTAGCCGCCTTGTCCGGGGTCCCGTTAGTCGCCACCGTTCATGGGAAAAATTACTTCTGGGAAAAACTCAGACGGCGACTGGCTTATCAGTGGGTCAGTCGTAATGCAACCATGGTGGCCGTTTCTGAAAACTTGAAACAGTTCATTGTGGAGAAGGTCGGAGTTGATTCTGGGCATGTCAAGGTTGTTTACAACGGAGTGGATCTCCTGCCTCACTGCGGCCCTGACGACATAGATCAGTGTAGAAAAGAACTGGATCTGCCGACAAGCGATCAGATTGTG
>JAFDXA010000030.1 GCA_018268185.1 Bacteroidota bacterium | reverse complement strand
AAGCCAGTGATCTTTTCTTTAAACAAAAGCCTTTCTTCCGATAATTATTCTACACGATCTCGTTTTTATTTGTATCATCTATTTCATAATTGATAATTATGCTGCAGTGATGAAGGCCTGAATCCCTTAACAGTAAGGTAAAGGCCCAGAGAAAACTCAAATACGGCTACCGGCAATGCAGATAGCGCTGCCATGGGTGAGATCCTGTCTACCAAACCAAACATAACAGTGAGGTAACCCACTATAAGTGGAAACGCTCCTACTATCCCCAACAGTGCAAGGCCCCTGGGTACAAGCCCTGATCTATAAAGAAGGAATCCCAGCAATAGATCATTGATAGCTGGTATAAAACCTTGTCCGAGTAAAAAGATGCGATCATAAAGGGCTACCAATGTACGGCTGCTTGCCGCAGCATCAACGCCAGCTCCTTGTTGCTTTAAGCTTACAATGGCAAGCAGGAATGCAACGCCGAGAAAAATAGTTGCCGCTTCCAATACCCTCGAAGCCACCAGCCCGAGTGCAGCTCCTTCATTTTGCTTTTTAAGAACAGGATATAGTACTACGGCAGTGGCAATCCCTGCAAGTGCTACTATTATTTCAAGAAGTCCGCCGACTATAACTTCACTGCCCGATTCATTACTTAAAATATAACCGGGTTGGTGAACAGCCTGGTAAAGCGCAAGTGTTGGAATTGAAACAAACGTAAGCAGGTAAAATAGCCCTGCAGTTAACGAAGTTTTACGGGTTGAGCTTATTGATCTCATTTTTTATTTTTTTATGCCTACAAAATTACCTGCAGTAAAACCTTACTGATAGGACAATCAAACAGTAAAACCGGACAATGACGAAGTTCTAAAAAGAAGATTTACAGGCATCTGAAAAATGAACCTTGAATTTTGACACAGTCCTGCACAACTAAATGTTTGTCCTATAACAATGGCTAATGTTCATGCTATTTTTGTTCTGCAATTTTTTCTTCCTTAAAACACATTGTATGAAAACAAAAATGAAGCTGATGGCAACTCTTAAAATATGGATCGCCATATATCCCTCTATAACTTTATTTCTTTACCTGTTCGGTGCACCACTGGCAGCACTTCCATTGTACCTGCGAACCTTTATATTAACTGTATCGTTGGTTCCATGGGTTGTGTTTGTAGCCGTACCCTTCATAGAGGGTATTATCCCGGGTTTATCAGCCCCAGGCAATACTATACAAAAAAGAAATAGTGCGGAATGAAAGATTCAGCATTATGGCATAGGAGAGCTTTTATAAAAAACATGGGATATAGTCTGTTTGCTTTGGCTATTCCCTTTTCACTCACAGCAAATAATAATTTATATAAAATGAAGTACAAAAAGATATATGATATAATTATAGTTGGTGGCAGTTATTCCGGACTGGCAGCAGCCATGACATTGGGAAGGGCATTAAAAAAAGTACTGGTTATTGACAGCGGTATGCCCTGCAACAGGCAAACACCGTTTTCGCATAATTTTCTTACGAACGATGGTAAAACACCTTCACAAATAAGGGCAACGGCCTATGAGCAGGTAAGGATTTATCCTTCCATTGAGTTTTTTGAGGGCTTGGCGATAAAAGGTACAGAATCCGGTTTGGGCTTTGCTATAACTGTTGATTCAGGTGAAACGTTTGAAGCCGGAAAAGTGATTTTTGCAACAGGCATCAGCGACATGCTTCCAGAAGTCGAAGGCTTATCCGAATGCTGGGGAATATCTGTCATCCATTGCCCTTATTGCCATGGCTATGAATACAAGCATGAAAAGACCGGCATACTTGGCAATGCAGATAAAGCTTTTGAAACTGCAATGCTCATTTCTAACTGGACAAACGACCTAAGTATCTTTACGAACGGAACAGCCTCATTTACTCCGGAACAAAGAGACAGGCTTAACAAACACGGGGTTAATGTAATTGAAAAACAGGTTCACAAACTTGAACACACTGGAGGACATTTAAGCAGAATCATATTCACCGACGGATCTGGTTATTCTCTGAAAGCCCTTTATGCTCCTCCCCCTTTTGAACAACATTGCAAAATACCGATGGAGCTTGGATGCGAAATGACAGAAGACGGCTATATCAAAACCGACAGTTCGTTTGAAACCACTAAAAAAGGACTTTATGCCATTGGAGACAATGCATCAAAAATGCGCACAGTAGCCAATGCTGTGGCTATGGGCACAGCGGCGGGTATGCTTATTTCCAAAAAAATGATTGTGGATGCGTTTTGAATTTGAAAGCTGGGGATATTTTATTGCAAATAATTATCAGGCGCATACAACCCTGCTTGTGCAATAGCCTACTTTCGCCACCTCCCCAAAAAAAGATATAGGCTTCCTGTTCTTATCTCCAAAAAGATCAAAAAATATCCAACAAGGAACAATGAATATCGAATGTAGAAGTGGGAGTTAATTTATACCTGCAGCTATTAAAAACGCCCCGGATCTACCGAGGCGTTTTTGCGGACCGGACTCGAACCCGCCCCTACAATCTTGTAGAGATGAGATGGTACTACAGATTTATAGTTTGGACCAGATTCGAAGATTGAAGATGCAATAGGACCTTCGAACAACTTTATTAACTATAAAAAGACCGGAAGAAAGAATACAAGATATATTAAATCAAACAGGAGATATTACAGATGTACAATTAGATAAACTTATGCAAAATACTTACTTAGAAAATTTCAACTCTTTAAATTCATATTTTATCTTACTACAATAGCGAGAGTGTATAAGTAAATATTCACTACTTTTAAAATTCAAGATCGCAGGATGGTACGGGGCTGTTGCATTTGAAAACACAACCCGGACTTTTTTGGGTCAAGCGTATCGAAAGACTTATGGGAATGTTCCAATTCCGAGATAGTCAATAATCTATTTACAAAGTGTTTTTAGTAAGTCAATAATTTAAGGTGAATATGAAGTTAAAAATTGAGTATATAAAAAATCTAATCATACTTACCATTTTTAATATATCCTTTCTGGGTTACATTAAAGCCCAATGTAACAATGATAACCTAAAAGCAAACATAAAAACAACGGTATATTCAAATAAAAACGAAAAGGATTTGGAGCTCAAAATATTGTTTTCTAATAAAAGTCAGAATAGGCTTACTTTGCCTTATGTTACTCCAATAACCAGAAAAACTTCAAAAGAATTTTATTTATATGCTGAACTTGAATTTTTCTTCTCAGAAAAAAAAGGAGGTAAATATAAAAGAATAAAATTTTACCCTTATTTTTTTGAAGAGAATAGCAAAGCTGATAGGTCTGTGATACTAAATGCAAATGAAAATAAAACTTTCTATTCTTATTATCGTTTGCGTATGTATATAAGCCAGGCTATTATAAAATGCGTTTAATTTTCTCATATTATGATAAAAATCCCGAGAACTTAAAAAAGACTTGTACTAATTGGATATATATAATAAGTAAGTAGTGATGGGCTCTCGCCTTGATACGTGTTAGATACACCAGTTTCTTACAATTAACTAAAACCAACCGTACTAGAGTTAAAATGTTTGTTGTGCTGCCTAAGTGTAAGAATATAGCTCTAATGACGATCATCCTGGCACTTTAAAGGTACAATGAGATGTTATAAGGCGAGAAAACGAATTTTTAGCATACTATCCAAAAGATTAATTAAATGAAAAAAAATAAACTATTACCACTATTTTTATTATAAGCTTTATAAATTATTTCAGGTTGATGAAAGAGATTGGTGGAGCGAATGAAAAGCTAGTGCAATTTTGTCTTTGCTAATTTCCCTAGTAATTTTATCTCTAGTTATTTATTATGAAATAATTTTTAAAAGGGTTTTAAATGTATTTGACATTTCTAAACCTAAACTTTTACTTTTTTATATTCTATTTTTGGTATTGCCGAATTATTTCATTTTTCACCATAAAAATCAGTGGCAAACAATTGTAGCAAAATTCGAACAATTATCAAAAAGGCAGAATAGAATTGGCGATTGGATAGCATATAGTATTGTTCTTTTGATAATAGCTAATTTGATTTTTTCATATTATCTAATGAGTCAAATAGATTGGAGCCAATATAGATAGGATGATTTAAAGATTTCTCTTTATCACATTATTAAAAAGCTTTGAGTAATATATTACCAAAATCTAAAAGTATTCTGAGTAACTAGCCATTGCAAATTTTTCCTGCCTTAGTATGTGTTTCACGCATTGAGTTTCAATATAAAAAGCAAAATATTTATTACTGCTTCTTTACCCCCTTTTGGTGCAGATATGCAGCTCTGTTTTGTAAAATATCCCATTTATTTTATACTCTTCCTAAAAAACAGATATAGGCTACCCAGTGTTATCCCTAAAAAAGTCAAAAGATCAAAAAATATCCAACAAGGAACAAGGAATATCGAATGTAGAAGTGGGAGTTAATTTATACCTGCAGCTATTAAAAACGCCCCGGATTTACCGAGGCGTTTTTGCGGACCGGACGGGACTCGAACCCGCGACCTCTGCCGTGACAGGGCAGCATTCTAACCAACTGAACTACCGATCCGTTTCCCTTGATAATCAGTACCCCAGGGAAGCACTTCATTTTTCGGGACGGCAAAGATAGGTATATTTATATTTTCAAAACAAAACTTTTATAAAAAAAATCTATCAGTTACTTTTACAGTCCGGCTAAGGACCCGTTTTTAAAAACAACTGTAAACGAACTACATGCCACAACTCAGTAACAGGCAATTCCTCGACTTTGAAAAGCCTATCAAAGATCTTTACGACCAGATCGAACAGATCAAGGCTACGCAGGAAAAAACCAAAACAGATATGAGCAGCGCCATCGCTGCACTCGAAACCAAGGTGATAGAAACAAAAAAGCAGATCACCGCCAACCTCACCCCCTGGCAAAAAGTACAACTGAGCCGCCACCCCGACAGACCTTATACCCTCAAATACATCGAACTCATGTGCAGCAATTTTATTGAGATGCACGGCGACAGGAATGTACGCGACGATAAGGCCATGGTTGGAGGCTTTGCTCAACTGGGCGAGCATACTGTAATGATGATCGGCCAGCAAAAAGGCAACAATACCAAAACACGCCAACTGCGCAATTTCGGAATGGCCAACCCCGAGGGCTACCGCAAGGCACTGCGCCTGATGAAACTGGCCGAAAAATTCAACAAGCCCATCGTTACCCTGATCGATACACCGGGCGCCTATCCGGGCCTGGAAGCCGAAGAACGTGGCCAGGGTGAAGCGATTGCAAGGAATATTTATGAAATGATCAGCCTCAAAGTGCCCATCATCTGCGTGATCATCGGCGAAGGAGCCAGCGGAGGTGCATTAGGTATCGGCGTAGGCGACAAAGTGGTGATGATGGAAAATACCTGGTACACCGTTATCTCCCCGGAAAGCTGCAGCAGCATCCTCTGGAGAAGCTGGGATAAGAAAGAAGTGGCAGCCGAACAGCTCAGGCTTACAGGCACCGATATGCTCAACTTCGGATTGGTTGACGATGTGATTCCTGAACCCCTTGGCGGCGCTCACTGGGATTATGAAGGCGCTGCTGAAATCTTAAAGAATTACCTCCTTCCTGTACTGGAAGACCTGAAAAAAATACCGGCTCAGCAAAGGATAGACGACCGGATTGAGAAATTCGGCAAGATGGGATTCTGGGAAGAAACTGCCACTACAGGAACGAATCAATAAACCCCGGTATATCGCCATGGTTCGTGAGACACGAACCATGGCGATATAAGAAAGTAAAATAACGAAACAGGATTTTAAAACGATCCACCTGCAAACAATAGAACTGAGTTTTATATTCATCAGACGAACCTGAATAAAACAACCCTTAAATAAAACGCTATGCTGAAAATTGCCGTTCTGGGCGCAGGGCACTTGGGAAAATTTCACCTGAATAACTGGCTGGAAATTGAAGGAATAACCCTGGTTGGTTTTTTTGATCCCGACGACAAGAATGCAGCAGCTGTTGAAGAAAAATATAAGATCAGGCGTTTCACAAACCCGGAAGAACTGATCGATGCAGCCGATGCGGTTGACATCATTGCTCCTACTATTTATCATTACCAATTATGCGACCTGGCGCTCCGCAAAGGGAAACACGTGTTTGTAGAAAAGCCACTGGCCAATACCATGGAAGAGGCCCGCATGCTGGTGAAGCTGGCCAAAGAATCAAATCTCAAATTCCAGGTAGGGCACGTAGAACGATTCAACCCCGCTTTTCTTTCGCTCAGGGATTATAAACTGAATCCCATGTTCATCGAAGTGCACAGGTTAGCGCAATTCAACCCCCGTGGTACGGATGTGAGCGTGATACTCGACCTGATGATCCACGATATCGACATCATCCTTAACCTGGTAAAGAGCAATGTAAGTTATATCTCGGCCAACGGCGTTGCCGTGATGAGTGATACCCCTGATATTGCCAACGTTCGCATTGAATTCGACAATGGCTGCGTGGCCAACCTTACCAGCAGCCGCATCTCTATGAAAAAGATGAGAAAGATGCGCCTGTTCCAGAAAGATGCTTACATCGGCATTGATTTTCTTGATAAAAAAACAGAAGTGATCAGGCTTGATGCCACGGGAGATAAAAACACTTTCACTTTCGATATAGAAACCAACAACGGTAAAAAAACAGTGGCCATTGCCAACCCGGTAATAAAGGATGGCAATGCCATTAAAATGGAACTGGAAGCATTCAGGGATGCTATACGCAACAATACAGAAACGCCGGTTACCGTGCAGGATGGTTTTGCCGCCATGGAAGTGGCTCACCAGATCCTCGATAAGATCAGCCAGAAGCAATTGTAATCCGGGTAGTAATAAATAAACCCACGCTTTGGTTTGTGTGAGATGAACCACAGCGATCCGGGTTACTTTTTAATTACTTTCCGGGAGAACCAAAAAGTGAAGAAAGAAGAAATTCATTTCAGCTTTGAACCAACCAAGAATACATATCCGATGGTACATCATTGCAGATATCATGATCTGCATTTTTACCTGGCTGTGCTTTTACTACCTGCGTGTGCAGATCTATGGGTACGATTTCAGCATACCACCCGGCTTTTATCTTGGCCTGTTCCTGTACACGGCTGGCTGGATATCCCTTCATTTTCTCAGTGGCACTTACAATTCCATGTATGAAAAGTCAACCACTACTGAATTTTTTAAAACACTGATCGTAAGTATTATTGGCTGCCTGTTCCTGTTGTTCTTTTTCATCCTCAAAAATCCGCAGGATCACAACCAGAACTATTACCTGGAATTTTACAGCCTGCTCTTCCCGATGTTCATTACAACGGTTATTGTACGGATGATCTTTCTATCAGTGATTAAAAAGCAACTCGTAGAAAAAAAAGTATTTTTCAATGCCTTGCTGCTGGGCTCAGGCAAAAAAGCTTCACAATTCTATGATGCTTTTACAAGGTCGAGGGAACAATCAGGATTCCGCATCATCGGCTTCTTTAATACCAATGGCAATAGCGGGTTCAATGTGCCTGCTTCCATGAAGCAGTTCAATGATTTTAAGAACCTGGCAAGCATCATCGAACAGGAGAAAATAGAAGAAGTGATCGTGGCTGTTGAGAAGAACGAACGCGACCTGCTCACCACCATACTGCAACAGCTAAGTGATAAGGAAGTGAACATCAAGATCACCCCTGATACTGTTGACATCATCAGCGGCGCCCTGCAAACGAACGATGTACTGGGTGTTCCGCTTATCGACATTCATTCTGGATTATTACCCAACTGGCAGCAGAACATCAAGCGTACGTTTGATGTTTGCTTTTCCATCATTGCTTTCATTATACTCATACCCCTTTTCCTGTACACGATCATTCGTTTAAAATTATCATCCAAAGGGCCGGTATTCTTTGTGCAGGAAAGGATCGGGTACAAAGGCCGGCCGTTCATGATGTACAAGTTCAGGTCGATGGTGCCGGATGCAGAACCCAATGGTCCGCAATTGAGCAGCGAAAATGATGAACGCATTACCAGTTGGGGAAAAGTGATGCGCAAATGGCGGCTCGATGAATTGCCGCAATTGTGGAATATCATCAAAGGAGAAATGAGCCTCGTGGGGCCGAGGCCGGAAAGAAAATTCTACATAGACCAGATCGTTGCAAAACATCCCGAATACAAATATTTATACAAGGTAAAGCCCGGGCTCACCAGTTGGGGCATGGTAAAATTCGGCTACGCTTCCTCCATCGACGAAATGATACAACGTATGCCTTACGATCTGCTTTACGTAGAAAATGTTTCCCTATCGCTCGACTTCACCATCATGCTGCACAGCATCCAGATAATCCTGTCAGGCAAAGGAAAATAGTTACACACAAAGGCGCAAAGCCGCAGAAATATTTTTTGAACCTGCCGTTTATTCCATCGTTGTGAAATTTACATTATCTACTACCCACCTCTATTTCCCCATTCTCACACTTTCAAATTCCCACATTTCCACATTTTCAAATTTCCACATTCCCTCATTCCCACATCTTCGTATTTTTGAGAAAACAGCCCCATTGAAAAATATACTACTGCTTATTTGCTGCCTGGGTTCTATCTTATCAGTTCGCAGTCAAACCAATAACTACTGGCAACAGCAGGTTAATTATACCATTGATGTTAGTCTGAACGACAAAGACAAAAGTCTGAACGGCTTTGAAGTACTCCAATACGAAAACCATTCCCCGGATACACTTCGCTTCATTTGGTTCCACTTATGGCCAAATGCTTATAAGAATGATAAAACAGCCTTCAGCGATCAGTTATTAGAAAACGGCAGAAAGGATTTTTATTTTTCAAATGATGACAAAAGAGGTTATATCAACAGGCTTGATTTTAAGGTTGACAATATCACTGCCAATTATGAAGATCATCCGCAGCACCAGGACATCATCAAACTGGTTCTGCCATCGCCGCTGCCCCCGGGAAAATCAATCACAATCAAAACGCCATTTCATGTGAAGCTGCCCTATGCTTTTTCAAGAAGTGGATACATCGGCAACAGTTTCCAGGTAACACAATGGTATCCCAAGCCTGCTGTGTACGACCGGAAGGGATGGCATGAAATACCTTATCTCGACCAGGGAGAATTTTACAGCGAGTTCGGTGAATACAATGTACAGATAACTGTGCCGAAAAAATATACAGTTGCTGCAACCGGCGTATTGCAGGAGGAAAAGAAAGACAGTACGACAAAAACACTTCGTTACATGCAGGACAAAGTGCATGATTTTGCATGGTTTGCCGATCCCGCATTTGAAGTAAAGCACGATACTTTGCAGCTTCCAACCCATACAGTTGATGTTTATGCTTATTACCATAAGAAAAATGAGGGTACCTGGAAGAACAGCATAGCGATGATCAAAGATGCTTTAAGAACCAAAACCAGCTGGGTGGGCGAATATCCATACAAAACAGCCAGCGTGGTGGAAGCCAATGAAAAAGGTGATAATGGCATGGAGTATCCTACGATTACAATTATATCATCTCCCGGTGATGAACAATCACTTGATTTTGTGATCAACCATGAAGTGGGCCACAACTGGTTCTACGGCATACTGGGCAGCAATGAGAGAACTCATCCCTGGATGGATGAAGGTATGAACAGCTATTATGACGATCGTTACAGTGCATACAAATCAGGAAACAGTACTATCAATGCACTCGATACAAAAATGAATTTTGTAGATAAACGTATGCCCGATGATCCACTGGGAACGCTTTTACATTCACTTACCGCTGTTAAAAAAGACCAGCCTATTGAAACCAGTTCTGAAAAATTTTCGGAGATGAATTACAATGGCATTGCCTATAAAAAAACAGCCGAATGGATGAGCCTGCTTGAAAAAGAACTGGGCAAAGAAACTTTCGACAGGCTCATGCAGGAATATTACAAACGCTGGCAGTTCAAACATCCTTACCCGGAAGATTTTAAACAACTGGCGGAAGAGATCAGCGGTAAAAACCTCGATGCCACATTTGCCTTACTGCAGAAAAAAGGGGAACTCGTAAAGCCAGTCAAAAAAGGATTGGCAGTAAGCGCATTCTTCAGTGCAAAAGAAAGCAGCAAAAAGAATTACCTGTTTGTGAGCCCGGCCATCGGCTTCAACAACTACGATAAATTCATGCTCGGCGCTTTGTTCCACAATTATACGTTACCAACCAGCAAACTGCAGTTTGTTATTGCGCCGCTCTATGCAACAGGCTCAAAAAAATTCAACGGTATTGGAAGGATCACTTACAATATCTATCCCGGCAATAACGGACAGAAGCTGGAACTCGGCCTCTCAGCTGCTAAGTTCTCCGGAGATGTTTATGTAGATTCAACCGGAACCAGCAATTATCTTGGATTCAGCAAAATCGTTCCTTCAGCCAGGTTTGTATTTGCCAATAAAAATCCACGCAGCACCATGCGCAAGTATATCCAGTGGAAAACATTTCTCATCAATGAAACCGGGCTTGCTTTCCAGCGAGATACAGCCCGTCAGTTGGACATCATTACCTACCCCGTTAACCACCGTTATGTAAACCAGTTGCAGGTAGTGGTTGAGAATAACCGCACCCTCTACCCTTACCATGCTGTGCTGCAGGCCGACCAGGGAAAAGGTTTTGTGCGGCTCTCGTTCACCGGCAACTACTTTTTCAACTTTGCTGAAGGCGGGGGCATGAATGTGCGTTTGTTTGCAGGAAAATTCTTTTATACCGGTGATCAGACCTACCTCACGCAATATGAAACAGATCCGTATCACCTCAACCTGTCGGGACCAAAAGGTTATGAAGATTATACTTACAGCAATTATTATGTGGGAAGAAATGATTTTAAATACTCGTTGTACGATCGTAACCTCAGTACCATGAAAAACCTTGTTCGAGGTTTACCCGAACAACAAATCATGGAAAGAGATGGTTTCTTTAAAGTAAGAACAGACCTGTTGAGCAGTAAGATTGGCAAAACAGACAACTGGCTCACTGCAATCAACTTCACCACAACAATTCCTAAAAAAGTAAACCCGCTGGAATTGCTACCTGTTAAAATTCCCCTGAAGGTTTTTGTCGACATCGGTACCTATGCGGAAGCCTGGGATAAAAATTCAACGAACAGCCGCTTCCTCTATGATGCCGGCTTACAATTATCACTATTCAGGAATGTGCTTAATATCTACTTCCCGGTACTTTACAGCAAAGTGTACAAGGATTATTTCAAATCAACGATCACGGAAAAACGTTTCATGAAGAATATTGCGTTCAGCATCGACATTCAAAACATTTCTTTCAGGAAGTGGTTTCCGCAAATTCCATTCTGATTTTGGATATCAAATACCTTTCATACCAGGAAATAAACAAGCAGAAATGGGATCACTGTATCCGCTGTGCTGCGAACGGAATAATCTATGCTGAGTCTGTTTACCTCGATCATATCGCTGCCAACTGGAGTGCCCTCGTGCTGGGAGATTACGAAACGGTAATGCCATTGGTATGGAAAAGGAAATGGGGTATTGGTTATCTGTATCAGCCGGCGTTCTTTCAGCAGGGGGGGATTTTTTCTGCTGAGAAAATAAGTCCGAAAACGGTAAAGCTTTTCCTGGAACAGGCAGCTGAGCATTTCAGGTTTGCAGAGATCACCCTCAACCATGGCAATGAAATAAAAGCGGAAAAAGGATTGCAGGTTAAGATGCGGAATAATTTCATTCTCCCGCTTGGAAAAAATTACAGCAGCATCTACAAAGCTTACGATTCGTACATCAGGCAGCGACTGAACAGGCTTGCAAAATTTTCTTTGCAGTACAAGGCATCGGGCAATATCAGTACGGCCATCAAATTGTACCGGAAGTTATATGCTGAACGCATGCCGTCCGTTACTTCAAAAGATTACAAACAGTTTGAAACACTTTGCAACCGGCTGGCAAAAGACAAGCGGGTGATCATCCGTGAAGTATATAACAGTGATGGGAAAGAATTACTGGCAGCCATTCTTTTGCTGAAAGATGAAAAGAGGATCTACAATATCATTTCCTGCATTTTACCGGCGGGCAAAAAGAAACTCGCCAACTACTTTCTCTATGATTCGTTGATAAAGGAATTTGCTGAAGAGAAACTGGTGTTGGATTTTGAAGGATCAGACATACCGGGTGTTGCCTATTTCTACAGCAAGTTTGCCCGGTTTAATGAAGTTTATCCCTTTGTAAAATTCAATAAACTTCCGCTACCCATCAGGCTGATCAAGCGTTAGCCGCATCATTACCACGCAACTGGATCAATTTTTCAGCCAGCTCCAGGTCGAGTGGCACCGTGATCTTGAAATTATCTTCCTCCCCTTCTACGAGGTGAACTTTAAGTCCGAATGATTCCACCACCGATGCCTCATCGGTGAATTTATCTTTGTAGTCGATATTAAACGCAGGCAGCAATATTTTACTGTAAAATGTTTGCGGTGTTTGTACCAGCCTGATCATATCACGCTGCAGTGCTTCATTGCCTTCTTCGGTGATCATCCGCACACTGTCTTTTGAAGCGATCACAGGAACAGCAGAGCCATGTTCGAGCACAGCTTCATAACAACGTGTTACAAGATCCTTACTGAGCATGCAACGAACAGCATCATGTACAAAAACAACGCTGTCTTCATTCACCAACCTCAAACCATTCTGAACGGAATGAAAGCGGGTGCGTCCGCCAATGGCTATCTGTATCCTGCTGTAATCAAAAAAAGCATCAATGATCTCCTGCCCGGCCGCTACATGGTCTTCGGGTAATACAAGGATGATGTTGATGTCATCATAAGCTTCCAGGAAGGCTTTGATCGTATAATACAGTACAGGTTTGCCACTTAGTAATAAAAACTGTTTGGGCACAGCAGACTGCATCCTGCTACCGCTTCCTCCTGCAACAATGATTGCAAATTTTTTCATAGACTGATTATCTCCTTTTCAGAATATCCGTACAAAAATAAACCACAATATTTCTTCTACTGTCTTTTATTCAGGAGAAGGCGCAAAGTTGCGCAAAAGGGAGGAGAATATGATTGCTTGTTTGGGAAAATTTATGTGGGGTTGAAGAACCTGATCAATATACAAGGTATTCAATTCTACTTTTTTGATACAAAACTGAAGTGCTTATGAGATGAAAATATGAAGGTTCGTGAGACACGAACCTATGCATTGAGTATTCCCAATATGTAAAGCTTATTAATCCTTGTAAATACCAACTTCGCGGTCGCCTTTGCTGTTCTGCATGGCACGATACATACCGGCGCTGTTGAATTGCATGGAAATATTTCCCTGGGCATCTACACCGATCATGCCACCTTCACCCTGCATCTCCACCAGCTTTACATGAACCACTTCATGCATGGCTTCCTGCAGACTTATATTTTTATATTCCATCAAGCAGCTCACATCATGTGCAGCTACAGCCCTGATGAATGGTTCGCCATGGCCTGTGCAACTGATGGCGCAGGTTTTATTGTTGGCGTAAGTGCCGGCGCCGATGAGCGGGCTATCACCGATACGGCCATATTTTTTATTCGTCATACCACCGGTGCTTGTAGCCGCAGCAATGTTTCCTTTTGAATCGCAGGCTACCGCTCCCACAGTTCCAAACTTTTTATCCTTCATCAGTTCTTCGAGCCCCTGGTGAGTATGATCAAGAGAGTAATTATCACTGTCACGCATTTCTTTCCACTGATCGTACCGGAATTGAGAGAAGAAGTATTCATCTGGCTCCAGTTTGATCCCTTGTTTGATCGCATAATCATTAGCTCCCTTGCCACTGAGAAAAACGTGATTGCTGTGTTGCATCACTTCCATGGCCAGCTCTCTCGGGTTGCGGCTATTACGAACACCTGCTACTGAGCCTGCCTCCAGGTTCTCTCCATCCATGATGGCTGCATCCATTTCCTGCACGCCTTTCTTGGTGAATACAGAACCACGTCCGGCATTGAACAGCAGGTTATCCTCCAGCACCACGATTGCAGCTTTAACAGCATTGATGGCCGAACCATCCTGCTCAAGCACTGCATAACCAGCCTGGAGGGCATCTTCCAGCCCTTTTATATAAGCTTTTTCCAGTTCTGGAGTCATGTCTGATTTGAGGATCGTACCAGCGCCACCGTGAATGGCTATTGCGAAGTTCTGCATATTATATAGCTGAATGTGAAAGGCAAAAATATCTCATTTACCTTCACAAACTTTCTAAGAATTTTTTGAGAAGCTTGAACATCCTCTAAGAGTTTGTATGTATTGCAGAATGGCAACTAATCAGCGCAAAAGCTGCTTGCATTCGTCCAGTAGTTTACTCCTGTCAATGGCAACGGTTCCCACTTCTTCACAAACCAATCCTCCGGCAATATTTGCCATTTCAGCCATCAGCCTAACATCTTTTGTGGCTGCATACACAACAGAAGCTACTGCTATCACGGTATCACCTGCGCCACTTACATCAGCGATCGAACGGATATGTGTAGGTATTACGAGGTGATTCGTTCCCTGTTGGAAGAACACACCTTTTTCGGAAAGTGTTATAAGAGAGATATCATGATTAAGTTTATCGTGAAGTTGCCCGTGAATATGCTTCAGGGAATTTTCTGATACTTCATCGAGTATAAGATTCAGCCCTTCCTTCGCTTCGTGCAGGTTAGGCTTGAAAATATCAACCCCTTTGTAGGCAAAGAAATTCTTTCGTTTAGGATCAACGGCGGTCAATACATTATTTGCTTTGCATAAAGCAACTATCTTCTGAATCACTGTTT
>JAFDXA010000309.1 GCA_018268185.1 Bacteroidota bacterium | reverse complement strand
TTGCTTGCTGCAGTCAGATTAAACCACAAAGCATTCATACATAGATACATCGCCGCACTTCAGAATAAATCCTACTTTTACCATCCTCAAAAAACAGATAATGAAGAAAAATATTGCCGCTTTATCATTCCTGTTCATCGTAGTTAATGCTTCAGCACAGCAAAAAACACTTACGATGGAAGATGCCATGCTGAATGCAAGGACTACACTGGCGCCGGAAAACCTGAAACAACTCCAGTTCATCAAGGGAACGGGAGATTATGTGTTCATCAAAAAGATCAACAGCGCAGATACCTGGGTAAAAGGAAATTTTAAATCGAAAGAAGAAACAGCTTATTTGTCACTGGCTGATCTTAATAAGGCTTTGCGTGCAGCTTCGCTGGATACAGTAGCATCATTCCCGGCCATGCAATTCAACAAGGATAACAGTTGGCTGGTTACCATCAAAGGCCGGCAACTGATGATGAATGCGGCCAACACACCTGTAAAAACGCTGATCGATAAAAGCACTGCTTCCAAAGAAAATGTAGAACGCAGCAACGATGGTTACATCGCTTACCTGGATGATCACAACCTTTTCGTTAGTAAAGACGGTGATGTTAAACAGGTAACCATCGATGGAAGTAAAGATATTGTTTACGCATCTTCTGTTCACCGCGATGAATTCGGGATCACCAAAGGAACCTTCTGGAGTAACAATGGCAAACAACTTGCTTTTTACCGCATGGATCAAAGCATGGTTACAGATTACCCGATCATTGACTGGACTGCCTATCCTGCCCTGAATGAAAATATCAAGTACCCCATGGCTGGCGGCAAAAGCCATCATGTTACCGTGGGTGTTTACAATGCGGTTACCAAAACAACCACCTGGCTTAAAACCGGCGAACCTGCAGAACAATACCTTACCAATATTGCCTGGAGCCCGGATGATAAATATGTTTTCATTGCAGTACTTAATCGTGAGCAAAACCACATGTGGCTGAAACAGTATGATGCAACAACCGGTGATTTTGTAAAAACCCTGTATGAAGAAACAGACAGCAAATATGTTGAACCCCTCGTGCCCATGTTGTTTGTAAAGAATAAGCCTGATCAGTTCATCTGGCAAAGCAGGAAAGACGGATGGAATCATTTGTATCTCCATAACATCAATGGAACATTTATAAAACAGCTTACAACAGGCCAATGGGATGTGCTGGAAGTGAAAGGATTTGATGAAAAAGGAGAGAACCTCTATTATACATCAACAGAAGTGTCACCTGTTTCAAAAAATCTTTACCAGCTCAATTTTAAATCCGGGAAAACAAAACCTGTTACAAAAGAGAATTATGTTCACAATACACAGGTTAGTGCGGCAGGAGATTTTGTACTTGATAATTATTCCGGCCCGCAACTGCCAAGGGTAGTTAAACTGATCGATGTAAAATCAGGGAAAGAAAAAGTACTGCTTCAATCAGCAGACCCATTATCCGCATACAGCAAAGGGCAATTAAGCATCTTTACAATTAAGAATAACGAAGGCACAGATCTTTACTGCCGCATGTTCAAGCCGGTGAATTTCGACAGCACCAAAAAATACCCGGTGATTGTGTACTGGTATGGCGGCCCTCATGCACAAATGATCCTGAACAGCTGGAACGGAGGAGCCGGAGATTACTGGTTCCAATACATGGCAGAAAGAGGTTATGTTGTTTTCACGCTCGATACCCGTGGCAGCAGCAACCGTGGCCGTGCATTTGAACAGGCCATTTTCCGCCATCTCGGAAAAGCTCAGATGGATGATATGATGAGTGCTGTTGATTATCTTAAATCACTCTCTTATACAGATACCAGCAACATGGGATTGTTTGGTTGGAGCTTCGGTGGTTTTATGACCACAGATTTTATGCTCAATCATCCCGGAGTGTTCAAAGCTGCCGTTGCAGGCGGACCGGTAATGAACTGGGCATACTACGAGATCATGTACGGCGAGCGTTATATGGATACACCGCAGGAAAATCCCGATGGTTATGAAGAAACCAACCTCATCAAGCAGGCCGGGAAACTGAAAGGCAAACTGATGCTGATCCATGGCCTCCAGGACCCTGTGGTTGTTCAGCAGCACTCTGTGAATTTTGTAAAAGCGGCAGTGGATAAAGGTGTGCAGGTTGATTACATGATCTATCCCGGGCATGAGCACAATGTATTGGGAAAAGACAGGGCGCATCTTTACCAGAAGGTTACAGATTACTTTATGCAAAATCTTAAATAATGGGAGAGGTTGAGCTTGATAAAGCCAATCATATTCTTACCATACATGCCGACCTTGTTTTTTACGGCCATGCTGCCGATGATATGCTGGCGAAACAGGTGGCTGCCGACGTAAGTACACATTGGAATGAACCCAACGGAGCTGTTGTGCTGGATCATGAATGGTACCAGGTGCGTTTTTCCATTAAGGGTTTTTATGCACCTGCGCTAACAGATATTGAGGTCTATAGCAATGATAATCCACGCATCAATTATTTCAGGATAGAAGCGTACGCCAGTGGCAATATTTCTTTTGTAGATGGACTGAATTGCAATACCGGTTATTTTCAGCTTGACAATCTTTTTAATAACTCTACCACTGCTGCCCATGAGTTTGGCCACACGCTTGGGCTCGATCATCCACACATACTTGATATAAGAGGGCAGGGGATTCCCGGCATTATGTACCCCAGGGGAACCCTGGTGGATCCGCCGTTTCAATACGATCCATCAGTACCCGCAGGAGTTAAAGGAGGTACTATGAATCCTTATACAAGAAAAGTATTGCAGAAAGATATTGAGAACCTGCGGTTGCACAGGTTGTCTTTCAATGAAAACGGCTTTGCTGTACTGGGAGATTTTTCATCAATATGGCATGATGCACACCTGAAGACAGACTGATCAGCAGAATGTATTTGCCTTTTATCAAATTAATGAATGCGCTATCACCCAAAATCGATTATCTTGAAACCATAAAGTAATAACCTACACATGGAAGTATTAAAGGTTGAAAATCTTTCAAAAAATTACGGCCAGATCAAAGCCCTTAAAGAAGTGAATTTTTCTGTGCCCGCCGGCACAGTATTTGGCATCCTTGGACCCAATGGAAGTGGTAAAACCACGCTGCTCGGAATTATCATGGATGTACTGAAAGCAAGTGGTGGTAGTTACAGGCTGTTTGGGCAGGAACCTACCCATGAGCACCGCAAGCAGATAGGCACTTTACTGGAAACGCCGAATTTTTATCACTATATGACAGCCGTACAAAACCTGAAAGTTTCTGCGGCTATCAAAGAACGTGGTGAAGATGATATTGACAGGGTACTGGAGATCGTAAATCTTGCTGCAAGAAAAAATTCAAGGTTCAGCACCTACAGCCTCGGTATGAAACAAAGGCTGGCCATCGGAGCCGCTTTGCTGGGAAATCCTGATGTGCTTGTATTTGATGAGCCAACCAATGGATTGGATCCTGTGGGAATTGCAGAGATCAGGGAGCTGATCAAAAAATTATCGCAACAGGGAAAAACCATCATCATGGCAAGCCACCTGCTTGATGAAGTGGAAAAGGTTTGTACGCATGTAGCTATTTTAAAACAGGGTAACCTGCTTACTTACGGCGATGTAAATGAAATACTGGTAAATGAAGATGTGGTGGAAATAAGATCTTCAGAAATGAGCAGGATGGAAGATGTTATGAAACGCATACCTGGCCATACCAGCATTAAACTGAGCGAAGGAAATCTTCATCTGCTCTTCCCGGCAGGTACTGCAGACCTTGCTTCGGTTAACAGGTTTTGTTTCGACAATGGCATCACTCTATCTCATCTTCAACTGAAGAAGAAAAGCCTCGAAAGCAAATTCTTTGAACTTACCAATTGATCCAACAATATTTGAACTTATCCATCATGATGAAATTATTAAAAACAGAATGGCTCAAACTGAAGAATTACAATGCCTTTATTGTATTAAGCAGTTTCCTGGTACTAGGCGTTTTTACCACCAACTATATCGTTTATACCGTTAACAAGAATATTGTAGGGAATGTGAATACCGGCGGCCTGGTATCTTCTTTCAATCCGTACAGTTTCAGTATGACCTGGCAAACCACGAGCTATGCCACTGGCTGGTTGCTGATGCTACCGGCACTGCTGCTGATCATTCTTGTGACCAACGAATTCACTTACAAAACCAACAGGCAGAATATCATCGACGGCTGGAGCAGGGAAGAATTCATCAATGTAAAACTGGCGTTGGCGCTTATCATTGCGGTATGCATGACCATACTGGTTTTTATCACCGCTCTGCTTTTCGGGTTCGCTTCCGGCACGGATTTTTCGTTGAACGGTTTTTCACATGTAGGTTATTTCTTCCTGAAATCACTTTCCTACAATCTTATTGCCGTGTTGATGGGTGTATGGATCAGGCGTACAGGTTTTGCCATTGGCCTTTATTTTATTTATCTCGGGGCCGAAAACATCATATCACAATTACTGGATGTGTGGAGCATCAAACTCAGGTCAGAGCATGGTATCGATCTTGGCAGTATGGGAGATTATCTTCCGATGAACGCTTCAGACGGCCTGCTTACTTTCCCGGATAATCCATTGAAGTCAATTGCCAAATCAAACCTGCCAACCGATTACATCTGGCTGGTGATCGTACTGGCTGCCGGTTACCTCGTTTTGTTCTATTGGCTCAGCAGGAGAAAGATCATCAAATCAGACCTCTGATCTTATTTACCTGTTATCTCTTTTAAAGCAGCTTCAGGAGATGGGAAAAGAAAAGTAAACCCGGTTGATTTTATTTTATCACAACTTACTGTACAGCTTTTCAGTACTTCAATGCTGCTTTCGCCCATGATCATCTTCAGTACAAAGGAAGGTACGTGCATGGGTATGAAGAATCTTCCTTTGATCTTTTCTGCAAGCATCATGGTAAGCTCTTTGTTGCTCACCGGCACGGGAGCTACTGAATTGTAACTTCCGTGAAGAGCCTCATTTTCCATGGCGTGGATATACATTCGGCAGAGGTCGTCAATATGAATCCAACTGATTACCTGTTTTCCGGTTCCGAGTATGGCTGCAATTCCAAACCTGATCGGTTTCAGGAATTCTGCCAGCGCTCCACCTGTTTTTCCTAATACAATACCCGTTCTCAACCGGCATACCCGGATGGAATTATTGCGACTACTGATGCTGGCTTCCCAAGCAACACAGGTTTGCCCGAGAAAATCATCGAAAGCCTTAGCCGTTTCCGTAAAAGGAACGGCAGGAATTTTATCCGGTCCGTACCAACCTATAGCAGAGGCCGAAATAATTGCTTTTACACTATTTGGATGATCCTGCAGGGTACGCAGCAGGAGTTTGCTGCTTTCAGTTCTGCTGGATAAGATCTCTTTTTTGTAACCGGCTGTCCATCGTTTCTCCACAACGCCGGCGCCGGCAAGGTGAATGATACAATCTGCCGATTGCACCGCAGCAATATCAATGGTTTGTTTTTTTACATCCCATTCAGCGTATTCTGTACCTCGGAGCTTTTCTTTTTTCGCAGCTCTGGTGAGAATAATAACACGATATCCCCGGGTAATAAGCAATTCACTTAATCGCCTGCCAACCAGGCCGGTTCCGCCTGTGATCAACACTGTGTGCATGTTGTAAATTTATGCCTTTAACAAAAGCAGCAAAAGATTGTTTTAATAAGTCATAGTGGCATCCGGCTTTATTTTTTAATCGTAATTTTATTAAAACGGGATTCATGAGCATATTCAGGATTTTTTTACTTGTATTGATATTAAGTGCTGGTAAAACAGCTTTGGCACAAAAGGAGATCAGCTTTTCAGATTATCGCAACGAGGATGATCTTGACATCAGTTTTGAAATACTTGGTAAAATGAAGGGCAACTACCTCATTTACAAAAGTGTGAGGTGGAAACACATGCTTGCTTATTACGACAGCAGTATGCACCTCGCCAAAAGCATGCGGATCAGTTTCATCCCTGAGAAAACTTTCAACATTGACTTTATTACTTATCCTGATTTCTTTTACATGGTATACCAGTATCAAAAGAACAGCATAGTGTATTGCATGGGTGTGAAAATGGGGATCGATGGAAAGAAACTATCCGAGCCTGTGCTGATGGACACGACCAAACTCGGATTACTGGCAGACAATAAAATCTACAGCACCATTTACAGCCAGGATAAACAGAAGATCATGGTATATAAGATGCTCAGGAAAAACCAGGACCTTACGATCGTTTCCAAGATATACAATGCCAGCCTGGCAATGATCGACAGCACCAGGGAAGTAACACAGGTGAATGACAAAACGGATTCCTATGGTGATATCTATCTTGCCAATAATGGCGACCAGGTGCTTACCAAATTATCACTCACCAATTTTGGAAAAAAAATCAATGGAGTAGAAATGATGATCAGGCAGTTTGGTGCCAAAAAATATATTGTCAGGCCCATCAGTTTCACTGACAAATTTTTTGATGATATCAATGTGAAACTCGATAACCAGAACGGTCAGTGTATTGTCAATTCTCTTTATTATGAGAAAGGGAGTGAAAACATCAAAGGTGTTTTTTCTGTGCTCATGAACATACACGACGGCGAAGTGAAGAAGTTGGCTTTTAATGAATTCAGCGATTCGCTGCGGAGCATTGCTTCCAAAACTGTTTTTAAATCGGCTTTCGATAATTTTTCAATTCAGCAGGTGATCGCCAAAAAAGATGGCGGTTTTATAATGGCTGCAGAAGATAATTATGTACAGGCACGTTATTCCCAGTCGTACGTAAACAGGTATAACTCGCTGGGTACTTTTGATAACTACAATACCGGTTATTATAGCAACTCTGCTTATTATAACGGTTTTTACCGCCCTTTCAGCAGCTTTAATAATTACCAGAGCCAGACCTTCTATTATGACAATATCCTGGTGCTTAGTTTCGACAGCAGCCTTACCATGCAGTGGAACGTGGTAATACCCAAGGAGCAGACTGATGAGGGTAATGATAATTTCCTGTCATACTCAATCATGAATATGGGAAGAGAACTTCATTTTCTTTATGTAGAACGGCTCAGCAATACACAGGTTGTAAGCAATCAGAGTGTTCAACCCAATGGTACACTGAAAAGATATCCCACTTTTAAAAGCCGGGAAAAAGGTTTTGAATTCATGCCAAGAAGTGCAAAACAGGTTGATTATGGTGAAATGATCATTCCCTGCGTGTACAGGAATAACCTGGCATTTGCCCGGGTGATCTTTGACGAATAGGTAAATCTGCAGGAGGATTTCAAAAAACAGCAGGAATTACTCATTTTTGCAGAACAATTATTTTCAAGACACAATTATTTTCCGTGACAGGCATATTCAAAGCCAACAATCCATCTAATAATTTTTTACTGTTGCTTTATGGTTTTGTATTAAAACTGCCACTGTTCCTTCATCCCGCTGTTCCGCAGCATGAAATGCTCGACGGATTTCTTTACAAAGCATTGTTGCAATGGCTTGCCCCGGCAGGCGCTAAAGCCCCCGTTATTTATAGCGTCATTGCTTTCCTGTTCCTTTATATACAGGCTGTGAGCATAAACGGGCTCGTTAATTCGCAGCGGCTGATGCAGAAAAACAATCATCTTGCAGGGATGTGTTACCTGCTGATGACATCGTTGTTTGCAGATTGGTACCAGCTTTCCTCGTCATTGATCATCAATACACTGCTCATCTGGGTATTGTCGAAACTCACTAACCTTCACAATAACAATAATCCGAAATCATCCTTGTTCAATGCCGGTATCATCATTGGATTTGCTACCTTCTTTTATTTTCCATCTATTGCCTTCCTGCTGTTGATCATTGTTGGTTTGGGAATAACCAGGCCATTCAGGCTACCTGAGTGGCTGATGGTATTGCTGGGCCTGCTGGCGCCATATTATTTCCTGGGTGCCTGGCTATTTCTATCCGGCAACTGGAAAGGATACCGGTTTCCGGGCATTTCAGTAACTGTACCGGTTTTCAACCAATCGGCCTGGGCTTATACGGCCATCATTTTTATCTTTCTTACCGTGGTAATCGGTATTTATTTTATCCAGGATAATATGCGGAGGCAGGTGGTGCAGGTTCGAAAAAGCTGGAACCTGATTTTTCTTTACCTGCTGGTTGCTTTGTTCATTCCTTTTTTAAACGATTCCCACCGTTTTGATTACTGGATACTCACAGCTGTTCCCATATCGATTATCAGTGGCGCAGCCTTCCTGTACCCCGAAAGAAAACTGGTACCCGGTATCCTGCACTGGGGAATGGTAGCCGTTTCATTGGTGGTTAATTATTATTTGAGATGATTCAGGCAGGCTGTTGTAAATTTGCGCACACATTCAACAAACAGGTACCATGAAATTTGGTGTTGTAGTTTTCCCCGGTTCCAATTGCGACAGAGATATGGTTGAGGCACTTCAGCATGATCTTAACCAGGAAGTGATTACACTGTGGCATAAAGATAAAGACCTGAGCATGTTCAGCACCCAGGATTGTATTGTATTGCCGGGTGGATTCAGTTATGGAGATTATCTCCGTTGCGGTGCTATTGCACGTTTCAGCCCGATGATGCAGAGCGTTATATCCTTTGCCGGCAAAGGCGGAAAAGTGATGGGAGTTTGTAACGGTTTCCAGATACTTTGTGAGAGTGGCCTCTTACCCGGCGTGCTCTTGCGCAACGCACAGCAACAGTTCGTTTGCAAAAATGTATACATACAACATGCTGATGCGGCCAAAACGGAAGCGCTGAAAATACCGGTAGCTCATGGTGAAGGAAGATATTATGCAGGAAAAGAAGTTTTGGAACTGATCCATAAAAATAAGCAGGTTGTATATCGCTATTGCAATGCTGAAGGAACCGTAAATGCAGAAAGCAACCCAAATGGCGCCATCGAAAATATCGCAGGTATCTGTAATGAGGAGGGAAATGTAATTGGTATGATGCCGCACCCTGAAAGGGCCTGCAGTAAAATACTTAATAATACAGACGGCAAGCAGGTGTTTCATAAACTATTTGGCATAAGTTGAAAACCTTGATTTAACAGTCTTTAACAGGCGTTTTTTAAATACAGGAATAATTTTGACCAATTAATGAATCAAATAAAAATGACCAGGAAAATCACAGCGCTTATTCTTTCTTTATTTGCATTGTCGGCAGTTAGCAATGCCCAGATGGAGAACCCGGTGAAATGGATGTATTCGGCCAAAAAGCTGGCTGATAAAACTTACGAATTGCATATTACCGCCAATATTGATGGTAACTGGCACCTGTATGCACAGGATGCCGGTGATGGCCCGGAACCAACTACCTTTAAATTCACACCCAATCCCCTGGTTAAAATGGATGGTAAAGTATCGGAAGTGGGTAAGATGGAAAAAATCTATGATCCCAATTTCAAATCAGTGCTTAAGTATTATGCAAAGCAGGTTGATTTTGTTCAGAAGGTAAAACTAAAATCAAAAGCTGCTACTCTTGTAAAAGGTACTGTTACTTACATGGTTTGTAACGACAGCCGTTGCCTTCCTCCAAAAGAAATTCCTTTTTCTATAAAGATTGACGGTAAATAGATTTTATTTTTACATGATCCCGATTCGTTTCGGGATTTTTTGATTCAGCAAATGCAATACCTACGCTTACTTATAGTTTTTTTGATTGCCTGTTTAACAGGTATTGTTGGTATAAAAGCACAGGACAGCTCATTGGTTTCCTGGCAGCCAGCTTTTAAGAAAATAGCAGATAATACCTATGAGATAACTCTCAAGGGAACCATTAAAAAAGACTGGCACCTGTACACAGAGGTCAATGAACAGGAAGGGTTACAGGGTATTCAGTTACTGTATAATGATTCTTCGATAATAAATGAAAAAGCTGTCATCAGCGGCCCCAGAAAGGATATCAATGACCCGGTTTTTGAGAATAAACACATGGTTGTTACTGTTGACAGCATTCGGATCAGCCAGCAGGTTAAACTGCACGACGATCTTGGAGTACTTAAATTATCCCTCAATTATTTTATCGGGCAAAAAGATAATTTTCTACCGGAAGAAAAGAAAATCAGCCTTACATTGGATGAAGCGGTTGCAAAAACCAGCGAAGCCAGGATATTGATTCCATCGATCGACCTGAAAAATCCGATCAGGGATTGCGGAACTTCCGCTGTAGTGAGTGAAGATAAATCGGGAAGTTTACTGAACCTGTTCTTTCTTGGTTTTGTTGGCGGATTGATAGCGTTGCTCACGCCCTGTGTCTTCCCCATGATCCCGCTTACGGTTTCATTTTTTACAAAAAAAGCCGGCTCAAAAAAACAGGGAATAAGCAATGCCTTTCTTTATGGCTTTTTTATCTTTCTCATTTATATTTTATTAAGCCTTCCTTTTCATTTCCTGGATAAGCTTAATCCGGAAATACTGAACAACATTTCAACCAATGTTTACCTGAACGTTTTCTTCTTTGCCATATTTATCTTTTTTGCCTTTTCTTTTTTCGGGTACTACGAGATCAGTTTACCGGCCGGTTTATCAGGAAAGGCTGATAGCAAGGCTGGAGCAGGAAATATAGCCGGCATATTTTTCATGGCGCTTACTTTGGCCATCGTTTCATTTTCCTGTACAGGTCCCATACTTGGATCTTTACTTGCAGGTTCTCTCTCCGGCGATGGTGGCGCTACGCAGTTAACAGTAGGTATGGGTGGTTTCGGTTTGGCGCTGGCCCTGCCTTTTGCCTTGTTCGCCCTTTTTCCGAATTGGCTGAACTCCTTGCCAAAATCAGGGGGTTGGTTGAACACTGTAAAAGTTGTACTGGGATTTGTGGAACTGGCCCTGGCTTTTAAATTCCTTTCAAATGCCGACCTCGTATCACACTGGGGCTTGCTGAAAAGAGAAATATTCCTGGGAATATGGATCATTACCGGGATCGGGTTAACACTTTATCTCTTCGGATTGCTGCGCTTCAGGCATGATAGCCCTTTGCAGAAATTATCGAAAGGGCGTATAGCATTTGGAATTATTTCAGCAGCCTTCACACTTTATCTTTTACCTGGTGTTACAAATACCAAATGGGCCAACCTCACATTGATCAGTGGATTTCCGCCACCGCTTTATTATAGTATCTATCAATCAGATTCTGAATGCGTACTTGGCCTGAACTGTTCACACGATTATGAAGAGGGGCTTAAACTGGCAAAAGCACAGCACAAACCATTGCTGATAGATTTTACCGGGTATGCCTGTGTAAACTGCAGGCGTATGGAAGAAAAAGTATGGAGCCGGGAAGAAGTATACAAGCTGATGAAAGACAGTTTTGTGGTGGTTTCCTTATATGTGGATGATAAAAAGAAACTGCCCGCTTCTGCACAATTCTCTTATAAAACAAAAGAGGGCATTGAAAGAGAGATCAAAACCGTTGGTGATAAATGGGCCATTTTTGAAACAGAGAATTTTGCCAACAATGCACAACCATTGTATGCGATCCTGAATAATGATGAGGAATTACTCACCCGCCCGGTTGGATACACCCCTTCGGTTTCTGAATACCGGGATTGGTTACTGTGCGGCCTGGATGCTTATAAAAAAGGAAAGTGACTAACTAAACGAGATTAAAATAAAAAAGCCTCCGTTGGGAGGCTTTCATTTTTGTGGGGGTTACATGAATTCTTATAATGCGATTTGTTTTTCAGTCATCATTTTGCGCAGGTTGATCAAACCGTAACGCATCCTTCCGAGGGCAGTATTGATACTGCATTTGGTTAAAGCAGAAATTTCTTTAAAGCTAAGATCTGCATAATGGCGAAGTATGATCACTTCACGCTGGTCTTCAGGAAGCATATCGATCATCTTCCTTACTTTGTCATGGCTTTGTTCTGCCATCATACGCTGATCGGCTCCTGGTTCAGAGAAATTCAGAACTTCAAAAATGTCGCGGTCATCGCTTGTTTTGATGTTCGGGCTGCGTTTTACTTTCCTGAAATGGTCAACACAAAGATTGTGAGCTATGCGCATCGCCCATGGTAAAAATTTGCCTTCATCGGTGTAACGTCCGCTTTTAAGTGTATCGATAATGCGGATGAATACATCCTGGAAAATATCTTCGGCAAGATATTTGTCTTTAACCAGCAAATAAATAGAGGTGTAAATTTTCTCCTTGTAACGAACTACTAAGGTTGCAAGGGCATTTGAATCTCCGTCCATGTAAAGGTGAACGAGTTGTTGGTCTGTCAGGTTGTTAAGGCATTTCATAAACTTCTACAGTTTTTGGTTTTAGGACTTTAGTTAATAGTAACCAATAAGGAGAATAATAGCGTAGAAGTCTTGTTGATAGGCATCTGGCGGTTAATCACTTTATTGGATATTGGACTGTGAAAATATAGAGAAAAAACAACCGACCAAATTTTTTGAAAAGTTTTTTTCTAAAAATCTGAAACTAAAGTACTTCTTCTCGAAAACAATCGTATAACTACGTAGTAACTTTATCAAGATTTTCACAAATACACGTAATAACCTCATATTCAACTAAATTTGAGGCACTTATGAATGTAAAGGCAAAGAAAAAAAATACGCTGGAAACTGAAATGCGGCCATCAGATGATATACTGATAAAGGGTGCAAGGGTTCATAATCTTAAGAATATAACGGTTAGCATACCACGAAATAAACTGGTTGTTGTTACAGGTGTTTCAGGTTCAGGAAAATCATCGTTAACGATCGATACTTTGTTTGCAGAAGGACAAAGGCGGTATGCAGAAAGCCTCAGTGCCTATGCCCGCCAATTCATGCAACGGATGAACAAACCAGACGTTGATTATATAAAAGGATTGTGCCCTGCCATAGCCATCGAACAAAAAGTTATTACAAGAACGCCCCGCAGTACTGTAGGAAGCATGACTGAAATTTATGATTACCTGCGGTTGTTATTTGCCAGGGCAGGCAAAACAATATCACCTGTAAGCGGCCGCGAAGTAAAGAAAGATGATGTAGCTGATGTGGTGTCCTGTATCAGGGAACAGAAAGAAGGAGATAAGATACTTATACTGGTTCCATTTAAAAAGCATCGTAACAGGGATATCAGGGAAGAATTGAACATTTTGCTGCAGAAAGGTTTTTCAAGGTTATATAAGGCCGGGGAAATAATTCGTATAGAAGATCTGCTGGAAGTAAAAGATATAAATGGCTTTGTAGATTCTGTTGCAGAAAATAAAAAAGCAACTACCTATATATTAATAGATAGGTTGGTTAAGAAAAACTTTGACGAGGATGATATCCATCGGATATCAGATTCTGTAAATACGGCATTTTTTGAGGGGGATGGTATGCTGCAACTTGAGATCAATTCCGGAAAGGAAATTCATTTCAGCAATAAGTTTGAACTTGATGGTATCCAGTTTGAAGAACCTGTTCCCAATCTTTTTTCCTTTAACAATCCTTATGGCGCCTGCCCAACCTGCGAAGGATTTTCGCAGATACTTGGTCTTGATCCGGACCTGGTGATTCCTGACAAACGATTGAGCCTATATGAAGGAGCCGTTGCACCATGGAAGGGAGAGAAACTGGGAACCTGGAAAGATGCATTTATAAGAGTTGCAAAAAAGTTTGACTTTCCGGTTCACAAACCGATCATGGACCTTACACCTGCACAACTGGAAGTGTTGTGGAAGGGCAACCAGTATGCAGAGGGTATTGACGATTTCTTTAAAGAAGTAGAACAGAATCTTTACAAAGTGCAATACAGGGTATTGCTGAGCAGGTATCGCGGAAGAACGCTGTGTACAGATTGTAAAGGTTACCGTTTGCGCAAGGAAGCCCTTTATGTAAAAGTTGGCGGAAAGCATATCGGACAATTGTGTGAGATTCCCGTAAAAGACCTTCAGCAATGGTTTCATGATTTAAAACTCAGTGAATACGATCAGCAGGTTGCCAAAAGAATATTGCTGGAGATACATCACCGGATAAAGACATTGATTGATGTTGGATTAGGTTACCTCACATTGAATCGCCTGGCCAACTCATTGAGTGGCGGCGAAAGTCAGCGTATACAATTAACCCGTAGCCTTGGAAGTAATCTTACCAACTCGTTGTATATATTAGATGAACCATCCATCGGTTTGCACAGCAGGGATACGGAAAGGTTGATACAGGTGTTAAAAGAACTTCGGGATCTTGGTAATACAGTAGTGGTGGTAGAACATGATGAACTCATGATGAGGGAAGCTGATCATATCATAGATATGGGCCCGCTTGCCAGCCACCTGGGTGGGGAAGTTGTAGCTGCCGGCAACTATGATGAGATCATCGCAGATCCTGATAGTCTTACAGGTAAATACCTGTCAGGCGTTTTAAAAATAGATCCTCCAAAGTCGGTAAGAAAATGGAACAGGTCTGTAACGGTAGAAGGAGCCATGCAGAATAACCTGAAAAATATCAATGCAGAATTCCCACTGAATATATTGTGTGCTGTGAGTGGTGTAAGCGGAAGCGGTAAAACAACATTGGTAAAGCAGATACTTTATCCTGCATTGAAAAAATTAAAAGATGAATTTGTTGACAAGCCCGGTTTGTTCAGGGCGCTGAAGGGAGATATAGATTCTATCAAACAGGTAGAACTGATTGATCAGAACCCGATCGGTAAATCAAGCCGCAGCAATCCTGTTACCTATATAAAAGCATACGATGAAATCAGGGACCTGTTTGCTGCCCAGCCATTGAGTAAGATGAGGGGATTTCAGCCCAAGCATTTTTCTTTCAATGTGGATGGCGGAAGGTGTGATGCCTGCAAAGGCGAAGGAGAACAGATTGTTGAAATGCAGTTCCTGGCAGATGTACACCTCGTTTGTGATGTTTGCGGCGGAAAGAAATTCAAAGAAGAAATACTTGAAATTACTTACCAGGAAAAAAATGTGTACGATGTGCTTGAGATGAGTGTTGATGAAGCCATAGAATTCTTCGGTCGTGAAAAAAAATATGGGGCTGATGTTGCGAAGAAGATCCAACCGCTCAGTGATGTGGGCCTTGGTTATGTAAAACTGGGGCAGTCATCCAATACATTGAGCGGCGGTGAAGCACAGCGTGTTAAGCTTGCATCTTTTTTGGGAAAAGGAAAATCACAGGGCAGTATACTGTTTATTTTCGACGAACCTACCACAGGGCTCCATTTTCACGATATAAAAAAACTGCTTGCATCTTTTAATGCCCTGGTAGACCAGGGGCATTCTATAATTGTGATAGAACACAACACAGATGTGTTGAAAAGCTGCGACTGGATAATAGACCTTGGCCCTGAAGCTGGAGATGCCGGCGGCAATATTGTTTTTGCGGGTAAGCCTTCAGACCTTAAAAAAGTAAAGGTAAGCCATACCGCCCGTTTCCTGTAATGCTGAATGACGTATATCTTTCGAGCATTGACGCAAGCTAGGAATTTATAGCTCGTCAGCCCGGTTTGGAATGCCGATTAAAGGAACGAAAGTTTTCCGAAACCACAAGGCCAGCCGGCAGAACTAGGAGCGTAGCCAAAAACTGCTGGCGGATTGTTGCTCTGTCAAGCCGATTTACTGAAGATTGGTAGCAAGTTGGTGCTGAGATTACTTACGTCCGCCCAGTTTGTGTTGAATGTTGTTGTTAGCTGCAGTTTTAAAAATATGCCAGAAGGCTTGAGCCGTATTCGTATTGGTCAACCAAATGATCTACAAACAGTTTTTTAGTTTCTTTGTATTCTTCTATGTCTTCAAATCTATAAGGGGAAAATTGTATATCACATGCCTCCTCAAAAACTGTCAATTCAGAATATTTCTTTCCCACATCATACTTAACGTAAAAATTTCCGTTGATATCATTAAAAGTATGTTGGAAGACATTTTTATGATAAAAGCCGTCAACAGTTTTATATTTGAAAAAGGCGACATTTAACCATCCGTTATTCAGTAAAGTTTCCTTTTTATGGAGCAAATTGTATTTTTTGTGCGCTAGGTATTTCTCCATCGCTTTCGTGTCATTTTTTAGAAAGATACCTTGGTTATAATTTAGATTATGTCTCGCCTGTTCTAACATATTTTGATCTTCACACAGTGTTATAGCATCTACATATTCTTCCGTCGTCACCCTTTGAAAATATTTTGAGAACAACTCTAAATCTGAATCTTTGAAAAGATCTTTATCTAGTTCGGTTCCAAGTCCGTTCGATGGTTTTTCCAGTATTAGTTTGTTATGATAAATGTAGTATCCCATAAAAATTGCAGCTATCAATCTGGTTAACGTAGCCTGTCACTACTCCTTACCAGGTTGATATCCTTATGGATTCCACGCAGGGCAAGTAAATAGAACAGGATAAC
>JAFDXA010000308.1 GCA_018268185.1 Bacteroidota bacterium | reverse complement strand
GATGCTGTTACATTGGTACTCTATGCCCCGGGTAAAAACAGGGTTTGCCTGATCGGCGACCTGCCGGGCAGCAACTGGATCGAACAATCTGCTTACCAGTTCAAGAAAACCACCAATGGCAATTACTGGTGGCTTCGCATCACCGGCCTCACACCGGGAACTGAATATTCTTACCAATACCTTATTAATGGTACCATGAGAGTGGGCGATCCTTATACTGAAAAAGTACTGGATCCATGGAACGATCAATACATAAGCGCTACAACCTATCCCGGCCTCAAAGCCTACCCTACCAATCTTACATCCGGTGTGGTAAGTACTTTGCAAACAGGCCAGGCTGCCTACAACTGGCAAACAACCAATTTTACCAGGCCCGATAAAGGCAAGCTGGTAATTTATGAAACACTCATGCGTGATTTCCTGGCCAAGCACGACTGGAATACAATTAATGATACACTTAACTATCTCCGCAACCTCGGGGTTACAGCTATACAACTGATGCCGATCAATGAGTTTGAAGGCAACTTAAGCTGGGGTTACAATCCTGATTATTATTTCGCTCCCGATAAATATTATGGCCCGAAAAATGACCTGAAACAGTTCATCGACAATTGCCACTCAAAAGGAATTGCCGTGATCATGGATATTGCATTGAATCACTCCTTCGGCCTGTCACCCCAGGTACAGCTATACTGGGATACCCTGAACAGCAGGCCGGCTGCCAACAACCCCTGGTTCAACCCGGTTGCAAAACATCCATTCAATGTTGGCTACGATTATAACCATGAAAGCCTTGCTACCCGGTATTTTGTGAGCAGGGTACTTGAACATTGGCTGGTAAATTATAAAATTGATGGCTTCAGGTTTGATCTTTCAAAAGGATTTACCCAAACACAAACCTGTGATGGCAGTGGTAACAACTGTGATGTAAATGGCTGGAGCGCTTACGATGCCAGCAGGATCGCCATCTGGAAAAGATATTACGATACGCTTCAGTTAAAGTCTTCCGGATGCTATGCAATACTTGAACATTTTGCTGACAATAGTGAGGACAAGGAATTATCAAACTACGGACTGATGCTTTGGGGAAATGAAAACTACCACTATTCACAGGCTGCACAGGGCTGGGCTTCCAGCGCTGATTTCAGTTCCGGCATTTTCAATTCGGGCATCAGGGGCTGGACTAATCCACACCTGGTTACCTATATGGAAAGTCATGATGAAGAAAGGATCATGTACAACAACCTCACGAATGGAAACAGTTCTGGTGGTTATAATGTAAGATCACTTAATACAGCTCTGAAAAGAATGGAACTGGCAGGAGCTTTCTTCTTCCCGCTGCCCGGCCCGAAAATGCTCTGGCAGTTTGGAGAACTCGGTTACGATTATTCCATTAATTATTGCCAGGATGGAAGCATCAACAGCAATTGCCGCCTGGATTCAAAACCCATACGCTGGGATTATAAAACCGTTGCTGAAAGGAACAGTGTTTACAATACCTGGAGCGCCCTGGCCAAACTCCGTAAAAGCCCTACACACAGCAGCCTGTTCACTTCAACCAATGCAGGCTGGAATTTCAGCAACTATTTTAAATGGTACAGGTGTACACAGGGTAATGCCCAGATCGTTGTGGTAGGTAATTTTGATGTTGCCCAGCAAACAGGCTCGGTTGATTTCCCGGCCATTGCAGGCGGGGCTTCCAATTGGTACAATTACCTTACTCAAACAGCTGTACCTACTTCTACCATTTCAACAGGTGCACATACACAATCTTTCACGCTGCAACCCGGTGAGTTCTTTGTGTACACGAATGGATTTGTTCCCATCCCCGTTACCATCATCAATTTCACGGGCAGGGGAAGAGGCACGAGCAACCAGCTCACCTGGAAAGTTGCCCAGGAACAGAACATGCGCAGCTATGATGTTGAAAGAAGCACTGATGGTATCAACTTTACCCGTATAGGTTCTGTATCGCCAACAGGCAACAGTGATTACAGTTATGTTGATGATGTTTCAGGCCTGCATGCAAGTACTTATTACTACAGGTTAAGAAGCGTTGACCTTGATGGTGATTTCAGGTTCAGTACAATAGTAAGGATCAAAGCCACCATCAATGGATTGTATGTGAGCGCAACGAACCCGTTCAGCAAAAAGCTGCAGGTTAATGTGGATGCGCCTTCTAACGACAGGCTTACAATTATGATCACAGATTTCAGCGGCAAGTTGTTGCTGAAAAAAGAAATAAATGTGCTCGAAGGAACCAATGCTTTCGAAATACCGGAAGCGGCCAATTTCGCAAACGGCATGTATGTTATGAAAGTAACAGGTTCTGAACAGTCGCAAACCATTAAACTCATTAAAGGAAACTAATGTTTCCTCGTGGGAAACCTACAGAAGCATGAAACAACCAGTACCCCTGTTTCATTTTCTTCTGATTTTTGATTAACGATTTGCTGAAAACCAAAACCATTCTATGTCTGCTATATTAGATACAGCTGGTCTGAAAAATGTAAAAACACTCAAGATCATCCAGGATGAGGTGGCCAGTACTCAACGGATCGCCCTTTCTGTAGACTGCGTCATTTTTGGCTTCGATGAAAACAAACTGAAAGTATTGCTGATACGCAGTGATCTGAAAAAATACAACGGCAGGTGGTCTTTACTCGGCGACCTGATAGACGGCAATGAGGACCTTGATGAAGCCGCTTACCGCATCCTGAAACAACGTACCGGTTTGAAAGATGTATACCTGGAACAGGTACAGACTTTCGGCGCAGTGAACCGACACCCGGCAGGCAGGGTGGTTACCATCGCTTATTGTTCTCTCATCAATATCCAGCATCACAAGCTGAGGATATTTGACAATGAACTGCACTGGCATGATGTTAACAACGTGACCGACCTGGCATTCGATCACCAGAAAATATTCGAAACCTGCTACCAGCGCCTGCAGAAAAGGATACAGGAGCACCCGCTGGGCTTTAACCTGCTGCCTAAAAAATTCTCTTTAAGGGAACTGCAGAATTTATACGAAGCGATCCTGGGCACCAAGATGGACAGGCGGAACTTCAGGAAGAAGTTCTTTGCCATGGATTTCCTCATCGACCTGGATGAGATCGAACAGGATGTTCCCCATCGCCCCGGAAAACTTTATAAATTCAACTACGACAAATACGAAAAAAAGAAGAAAAAATGGAGCGGAATTGATTTTTGACGCCCCCGCTACCCTGTTAAAAGCCAGCTATCCCAAACACCCCCTCAAACCCACGGAAAATAGCACCAATCCTGTGAAAGCAAGCGCTGTAAAAAAGTAAAAAAAAATTAACAATAACGCCCGAATTGGGCAAAATGACCTAATTTGTGTAAAATTTACACATTGCTTTGCGGTAACTCTAACGCAATGCTATTTTAAAACCAAAAATGATTGTTGCATCATGAGAAAAACAACACAGAAAATTCCCAAAATTTTAGCGGTTGCATTTTTGTACATGCTGTTTGCATTACCAGCATGGGCACAAAATGTAATAACCGGTAACGTCAATGATTCCAAAACGGGGGCCGGGGTTCCCAACGTAACCGTAACGGTTAAGGGAACAAGGATTTCAACACAAACCGACGCCAATGGAGCATTCAGGATCAACGCCCCTGCCAATGCATCTACACTTGTATTCACTTCCGTGGGATACGCGTTACAGGAAGCTTCCATAGCTGGCAAAACCTCGGTAAGCATTCAATTTGTTCAGACTGACACAAAACTGGATGAAGTTGTCGTAGTTGCTTACGGAACACGTAAGAAAACCGACCTTACCGGCGCTGTTACACAGGTTTCTGCCAAAGATTTCCAGAAAGGTAATATCGCCTCTTCCGAGCAGTTGCTGCAAGGTAAAGTAGCCGGCCTGGAAGTTACTACCGGCGGTGGTTCTGCAGGTGGCGGCAGTAAGATCAGGATCAGGGGTGGTGCATCTTTGAATGGTGCTTCGAACGACCCTCTGATTGTTGTTGATGGTGTTCCTGTTGAAGGTAATAACCTTGCAGGCTCTGCTAACTATCTCAATACCATTAATCCGGATGACGTTGAATCCGTAAGTGTTTTAAGAGATGCAGCATCTACTGCTTCATACGGATCAAGAGCCTCTAATGGTGTAATTATCATTACTACAAAAAAAGGGAGTCGTGGAAAAACGAGGTTCAATTATAACACACAGCTTTCATTGTCACGCGTAAATAATTATGTAGACGTTTTATCTGCAGATGAAATCAGGAGTGTTGTAAATGCCGAAGCTGCTTCAACTGGTATCAATACCTGGAAAAACCTGCTTGGTAATGCAAATACTGACTGGCAGAAATTAATTTACCGAAATGCCAAATCAATAAACAATAATATTAGTGCTACAGGCAGCTGGAAATATAAGAACTTCACGCTTCCTTACCGCATATCACTTGGCTATTTATACCAGGAAGGTGTGCTCAAAACGAATAAATTTGACAGGTTTTCAACTGCCGTAAACCTATCTCCTAAGTTCTTCGGTGACCATCTGTCTGTAAACGTAAATTTCAAATATACCCATACACAAAACAGGTTTGCTGATGAAGGAGCTGTTGGAGCTGCAGTTGCATTCGATCCAACTCAATATGCTTATAACAACAATCCTAAAACCGGAGGTTATTTCGAGTGGATGGAAAATACCGGTATCAGGAAAGATCTGGCTACCCGAAATCCTCTTTCGCTCCTGAACCTGCGTGATAATACTTCCAGGGTAAACAGGATGATAGGTAATGTTCAGCTTGATTATAAACTTCATTTCTTTCCTGATCTCCATATCCAGGCCAACCTTGGTTTGGATAATGCCGGAGGTATAGGTAATGATATTGTTTCTGATAAAGCTGCGTCTGCTTTTTCTGTTGATGGAAGCGGTCGCAGAACACATTATGAAGAAAAGAAACGCAATTACCTGGCTGAAATTTCCCTTTTTTATGAAAAGAATCTTGGCAAGAACAGTAAAATAGATATCCTTGCCTTACATGGTTACCAGGATTTTTACACACTTGTGACGCCATTTGGTTCATACAGATTAAATGGTAATATTTTTCCTAACCAAGACCTAAGGAACGACAAACCCCAATACAGGCTAGAGTCTTACCTGGGTAAAATGAACATCACACTGTTCAACAAATACCTTCTTACAGGTTCCATAAGAAGAGATGCTACTTCTAAATTTTCAAAAGACAATCGTGTAGGTTATTTCCCTGCCGGTGCAATCGCCTGGAAACTGAAAGATGAATTTTTCAAAAACAGCAATATAGTTTCTGAATTAAAACTTCGCTTTGGTTATGGTGTTACTGGCCAACAGGATGGTATTGCGTACTACTCGTATTTACCCGTATATTCTCCGAGTTCAAACACTGGAGCTCAATACCAGTTTGGTGATAAATATTATACATTTCTGAGGCCTGGTGCTTACAACCCGGATGTTAAATGGGAAGAAACTGCTACTACTAATATTGGTCTGGACTTCGGTTTTGCACAAAACCGTATTTCCGGATCAATTGAAGTTTACAAGAAAGAGAATAAAGATTTATTATTTATCAGCAACATACCTTCCGGATCTAATTTTGACATCACTTTGCTAAGCAACATTGGTAAAGTTGAAAATAAAGGAGTTGAGTTTGCAATCAATCTAAACCCTATTAGGAAAAAGAACCTGAATTGGGAACTTGGTTTTAATTTAACTTATAATGAAGCAAAAATCACCAACCTTACTGCTAACCCTGACCCTAATTTCAAAGGCCAGGAAGTTGGTGGCATAGGTGGAGGAACAGGTAACTATATCGGAATAATCAAAGTAGGAGAAGTTCCTTTTTCTTATCTTGTTTACAAACAAGTTTATGATCCTGCAACCGGTAAGCCAATCGAAGGACTGTATGAAGATCTTAATAGAGATGGACAGATTACATCTGATGACAGGTATATCTATAAAAAGCCGGCGCCAGATTTCATGTATGGATTTAATACCAATATAACAATTAAGAGGTTTTCTTTGGGACTTGCTGGTCATGGTATGATTGGAAACTACCTCTACAATAACTATCAATCAAGTTCAGGTGTATTAAATTCTATTCAGAACCCGATCAATTTCATTGGAAATGCTTCAGCAAATTACTTCCAGACCGGCTTTAAAAATAATAGGTACCAATCTGACTACTATATCCAGAATGCTTCATTCCTGAGGCTTGACAATATCAACCTTGGATACAATTTTGGCGATGCGCTCCGCAACAAAACAAACCTGCGTGTTAGTGCCAACGTTCAAAATGTGTTTGTAATTACCAAATACAAGGGTACTGATCCTGAGAATGCCGATAATTTCGGAAGAGATAATAATATTTATCCCAGGCCAACAATTTATTCAATCGGAGCCAGTCTTGATTTCTAATTACTAAATTAATTCGAAGATGAAAAAAATAATGATAAACAAAATCACGATCGTTGCTGCATTGGTTATTATTTTCAGCTCTTGCGCAAAGAAACTGGACTTATATCCGGTTAACGATCTAACACCGGAAAAGGCATATGCTACTGCAGCCGGTTACAAAGCGGTACTTGCAAAAATTTACGGAACGCTTGCCATAACAGGTAACCAAGGTCCGGCCGGACAACCGGATATTCAGGGTAACCTGGACGAAGGTTCCCAGGTTGCTTTTATCAGGATGTTGTTTAATTGCCAGGAACTCCCAACTGAGGAAGCTGTGGTTTCATGGAACGACCAAACTATCAAGGATTTTCACTACATGAGGTGGACAAGCAGTGATCCATTCCTGAGAGGTATTTATGCCAGGCCCATTTACAATATCACTTTGATCAATGAATATCTCAGGGAATCTACTGATGACAAACTCGCTTCTCGTGGTATCACAGGTGCCGAGGCTGTTGATATTAAAAACTCTGCAGCTGAAGCCCGTTTCCTGAGAGCCTATAATTATTGGGTAATGATGGATTTATTCGGAAAATCAACTTTCATTACAGAAGCTGACCTACCCGGCACTGCATTGCCCCGTGAAATCAGCAGGTCTGAGCTTTTCGATTATATTGAATCTGAGTTAAAAGCCATAGACGGCCTCCTCGCACCTGCCAAAACAATTGAATATGGCAGGGTTGATCAGGCTTCAGCCTGGGCATTGTTAGCAAGGATTTACCTGAATGCTAAAATCTATAACGGCTCAGAACATTATACAGATGCTATAACATATGCCCAAAAAGTAATTAATGCAGGTTATTCTCTTCATGATGAGTACAAGGCCTTGTTCATGGCCGACAATGACAAGTGTAAAGATGAATTGATCTTTGCCGTTACTTGTGATGGTTTACGTACTCAGGCTTATGGCAATACCACCTTCTTTGTTCACTGTGCTGCCGGCGATGACCATGATCAATTTGGCGTTGCTGGTGGTTGGTATGGATACAGGGCTACCAAAGGGCTTGCTGATAAGTTCAGCGACCTTTCCGGAGGAACTGATAAACGTGCTATGTTCACAACATCTTCTTTTGGGACTTCAGCTGCTCAGATTGCAATACCAACTGTTGACGACTTCAATAATGGTCTCCACGTAAATAAATTCAAAAATATCCGCACCGACGGGCAACCGGTTTCTGATGTTGATCGTAATTTCTCTGACATAGATTTCCCGGTATTCAGGTTAGCTGAAATGTATCTTATTTATGCAGAAGCCGTACTTCGTGGAGGAACTGGTGGCGATATCTCTACTGCTGTTGATTACATTAACAGGATACGTACAAGGGCCTATGGTAATAACAGTGGGAACATTACTTCTAGCCAACTTGACCTGGGATTTGTTCTGGATGAAAGGGCAAGAGAATTATACTGGGAAGGACACAGGCGTACAGACCTGGTACGATATGGCCTGTTAACTACAGGAACTTATCTGTGGCCTTGGAAAGGAGGTGTTCTGGGTGGTTCATCTGTGGATGATAAATACAACATCTTCCCTATTCCTGCTACCAACAGAACAACCAATCCGAATTTGACTCAAAACACTGGTTATTAATTCTTAAAAAAGTAATTATGAAAAATATATATAAGTCATTTTTCTTCCTTTCATTGATTATACTTAGTATGGTCTCCTGCAAAAAGGATGAAAATAAGATATACTTTGAAGGAGGTACAGCACCTGTGCTTACAGCTTCTGAAGCCGGACCGCTGGTATTGTTGATTGCAAATAAAGATAACCCCGCTATCAGCTTCAATTGGACAAACCCCGAATATAGATTCTCAACGGGTATCAGTTCACAGGATGTTACTTATACTTTACAAATGGATACGGTTGGTGCTAATTTCACCAGCCCATTAAAAGCAGAAGTTTCCATATCGAAAGATCTTGCTAAAAATTTTACAGTTAAAGAATTTAATACAGCAATCCTTGGAATGAAACTGGAAGACGGCGTTCCGCATGACATGGAAATAAGGATTAAATCTAATCTCTCTAACGGAAGTGGCGTATTGTATTCCAATATAATTACCTTAACTGTTACACCTTACCTGGACGTTGTTTACCCCGTTCCTGCTAACCTTTACATTACAGGAAGTGCAACACCGGCGAGCTGGCAGTGTGGTTGTGGTGAACCTGAATTGTTATCACAAAAATTTACCAAAATCAATTCATCTACTTTCGAAATCACCATTGCATTAAGTGCAAATAACTCCTACCTGTTTTTGCCGGTTTATGGAAGCTGGGCTCACAAATACGCTTTCCCAGGCGCAGGAAACTCTAACAACGTAAATGGTGATAGGTTCCAGCCCGATAGCGGAGGTGACTTTAAAGCGCCACCCACTTCAGGAACTTATAAGATAACTGTTGATTTCAAAACAGGTAAGTTCACTGTAACGCAGTAAATCAAAAAACTCAAATAACATAATCATGAAGCATATTTTAAAATTATTCATCGCTATCGCAGGTATAACATTCCTGTTCTCCGCTTGCAATAAAGTTGATGACCTGCCTTTCTATGGTAATGGCAGTGCAGTAACTTTAAGCAGCTCAGCTTCGAGCGTGGCTCCTGCCCCGGCTGATTCAAACACAACGGTAGTTAGTTTCACCTGGACAAATCCTAAATACGCCCAGGACAGTTCCCTCTACAAATTTGTATTGCAGATCGATTCTGCAGGAAGAGGATTTGGAAGTAAAGCATATACAAAAACAATTACAGGAGGCTGGTCAACATCTTTGATCGCAAAAGAGTTAAACAATATCATGCTTGGTTGGGGATTTGCTTTTAATACTGCCTATAACCTGGACGTAAGGGTTATCTCTTCTTATGGCAATAACAATGAGCAGTACACATCCAACACTGTTACACTGAATGCAACTACTTACAAAGTGCCTCCAAAAATTCCGGTTCCGGCACACCTTTACCTGGTAGGTGCAATCAATGGATGGAATAACTCATCTTCACTGGAGAAGAAATATTATTTCTCACAGATCGACGAAACTACTTATGCTGGTATCTTCTATTTCCCTGGTGGCGGTGTTTTCAAACTGATCCAGGAATTGGGTAACTGGAGTACGCAATACCACATGGTTGCAGGTGGAACTGAAACAGCCGGTGAATTCGTTCAGGCTGATGCAGACCCTGCTTTCATTGCTCCAACTACTGCAGGCTGGTACAGGATGACCGTTGACTTCCAGCATGGAACATATACCATCACTGGTAATGCGCCTGCAAGATCTGATGTTCCTGCCAACCTCTACATAGTTGGTAGCATCAACGGATGGAACAACTCAACCTCGCTGGATCCGATTTACAAATTCACACATTCAGCAACAGACGAATTCGTATTTACCCTGAATGTTAACTTCCCTGGTGGTGGTATTTACAAACTGATCCAGGAATTAGGAAACTGGGGCTCACAATTCCACATGATTAATGGTGGAAGCGCCAGTTTCGGCGAGTTTGTACAGCAGGACGCTGATCCTGCCTTCCCAGAACCTTCAACAGGAGGAAACTACAACGTGACTGTAAACTTTGCAGCAGGATATTATTGGGTTAACCCACAATAAAAAATGATACTTTATAAAAAACCGGGTTCTATATGAATCCGGTTTTTTTATTGCCTGTTATATGGTAAATTGAAATCTTTCTAACTGATCGAATTTGTCAAATATGAAAAAACTGCTCATCCCCTTTTTTATCTTCTGCTACCTGGTAACAAATGCCCAATCGCCTGTTCATACGATCGGCAATATCTCCCGCTTTGATATAGATGGGGCAACCGTTAGGATCGTTGCCGAAAATGCTTTCGTTACTGTAACCGCTTATTCAGAGAACATTATACGTGTTAGAATGGATAAGCAAAAGCTCAAAGAAGATTTTTCATACGCTGTAGATGCACAACCCGCAAAATCGCATGTTCGCATTGCAGGCAATGAAAAAGAAATAACTGTTACTACAGATTCACTCAAAGCAGTTATCCAGGCTAAGCCATTTGCCATAGCCTTTTATAACAATGAAGGTAACCTGATCAATACCGATGAACCCGGCCTCACCACATCATGGGTTTCAGAAGAAGTAACAACATACAAAACCATGCAGGAAGATGAGAAATTCATCGGGCTTGGTGAAAAAGTCGGCGACCTCAACAGAAGGGGCAGCGGCTTTACCAACTGGAATACAGATGCCTATGGCTATGACGCATATCGCGATCCGCTTTATTCAACCATACCATTTTATATTGGTATCCATCACGACATCAACTACGGTATTTTCCTTGATAATACCTTTCAGACTGATTTCAATTTCGGCGCAAGCAATAACAGGTTTTCTTCTTTTGCAGCACGCGGCGGAGAAATGAATTATTATTTTATTTACCACAAAAGAATGGCTGATATCATCAGCTCTTACACTTCGCTTACCGGACGTATGGTAATGCCTCCTATGTGGAGCCTTGGCTACCAGCAGAACCGGTACACCTATTATCCCGATACCGAAGTTATACGCATCGCTCAAACCCTCAGGGAAAAGAAAATTCCTTGCGATGGTATTACACTCGATATCCACTATATGGACAAATACCAGTTGTTCACCTGGGATAAAACAAGGTTTCCAGATCCTCTTAAAATGACCAACAGGTTAAAGGAACTTGGGTTTAAAACAACAGTGATCGTGGACCCAGGTATCAAGATAGAACCGGGCGCTCCTGCATACGAACGTGGCTTAAAGGAAGATGTTTATATCAAGTATTCTGATGGCAAAAATTATGCCGGCTGGGTTTGGCCGGGCTGGTGCAACTTCACCGACTTCACGAGTGAAAAAGGAAGAAATTACTGGAGAAGGGAAGTGAAATTCTTTGCAAATAATGGCATCTCCGGAATCTGGAACGACATGAACGAAATAGCCACCTGGGGACAGAAGATGCCGAGCAATGTGATCTTTGATTTTGAAGGAAAAAAAGTTTCACATCTGCAGGCCCATAATGTGTATGGATATTTGATGGCAAGAACCAGTTATGAAGGTGCAAAAGCTGCTACCAACGAAAGACCTTTTATCCTATCGCGTTCCGGTTTTGCAGGTATGCAGAAATTTTCAGCCATCTGGACCGGTGACAACCGATCGGAAGATGAACACATGTTGCTTGGTATCCGGTTGATGAACAGCCTTGGACTCAGCGGTGTTCCTTTCAGCGGTATGGATATCGGCGGATTTATCGGAACACCTACCCCTTCTCTTTATGCCCGGTGGATGCAGGTTGGCGCTTTTTTCCCTTACTTCAGGAATCACTCGGCATACAATACAAAGTCTGCCGAACCATGGACCTTCGGGGAAGAAGTAACTGAAATCTGCCGCAATTACATCAGCCTGCGTTACAAACTGCTGCCGTATATCTACAGCACCTTTTATGAATCAACACAAAACGGCCTGCCCATAATGCGCTCACTCGCTATTGAAAACACTTTCGATAGTCATGTATATGAGCCTGCTTTTCAAAACCAGTTCACACTTGGCAATTCATTATTGGTTGTTCCGATAGAAAGCAATAAGAGCCTGGTAAAATTTTACCTGCCAAAAGGGAAATGGTATAACCTTTATAATGATGCCACTGAAGAAGGCGGAAATATAAAACTGGCCGAAACCAAAGCTTCTGAACTTCCTGCATTTGTAAAAGCGGGCAGCATCATACCAATGCAGTCGTTGATTCAGAATACAGGCATTACGCCCGCAGATACACTGATGATACATATTTACAAAGGAACCGGTGAGAACAATTTTGTTTATTATGAAGATGACGGCAGGTCTTTTGACTATGAGAAAGGATTTTTTTACAAACGCAACATTAACTACAATGGCAACAACAATGTGCTGGTAATTGGAAAGGCTGAAGGCAATTACAAAACAAAATTCAACAACATATCACTCGTATTACATGGTTTTGATGATACCAAAGCGATCACGATCAATGGAGCCCCTGCGGAAGTAAGAAACAGCAAAACCAGTCTGCTTTCTTCTATTGATAATACAGACCCACTCGGTATTACCATTGAACCTGCCTCAAGCAATACCAAAACGGTTTCTTTCAAAAACAGCAATGACATAATCAGGATCACATTGTGATTAATTTCAAAATAAAAAAGACCACCGTTTTCCTGGTGGCCTTTTTTTGTTTATTTAAGATTTTTATTTTACGATCTCCGGTAACACTTTTCCGATGCTGCCCCCGGGCATTTGTATTTTCAACAAGGCGCTGATAGTTGGAGCCACGTCTGTCATGTACACTTCCCTGCTGGTGCTGCCTGCACTGATATTCCATCCGTACCAGATCAATGGAATATGTGCGTCGTATGGATAGATCATACCATGCTCGGTTCCTATCATATCACCCTCAATATACTGCGATTTTAATACCAACTGAATTTCTCCTGCACGTTTGGGAAAATATCCCAAAGCAAATTTTTCTTTAACAGGAGCTGGTAAAATAACCTTGTCAAATGAAGCATAGTCAAAAGCATGAATTACTTCAGGCATTTTCCGGGCGTATGCAAGAACGGTGTTCTTAACTTCATTGATATCAAGTTTCAATGAATCTATTCTTTTATCATCCAGGTATACCTGAGATTCGTACATAAACCTGATCAGTTTATCATACCCGAATTTCGAAGCGCAGTATTGATTCAGTTCCTTTACGAATGCAGATTTATTAACAGCGCCACCGGGCAATTTGTGATCTCTCAAAAAATTAGCCACCTGCGGTGCACCATGATCTGCACTTAAGAAAAACAGGTAATTGCCTGCACCTACTGTTGAATCGAGATAGTTCAGGAATAAGGCTATCTCCCGGTCTAGCCGCAGGTAAGTGTCTTCCACTTCCAACGAGTTAGGGCCGAACTGGTGGCCAATATTATCTGTAGACGAAAGGCTAACACAGAGCATGTCTGTTTGCCCGGACTTCCCCAGGCTTTCATTGCTGATCAGCTGCTTCGCGAAATCGAGCGTATATGTATTTCCATAAGGTGATTGCCGAAAGGGGTAATAATTTTTGCCGATAATATTTTTGTAGGAATGAGGAAATGTTCTTTGGGTTTCGTTGTTCAGCGTTTTCTCGTAGTTATTATCATCTGCGGTACTCTGATCATACAGGGAAATATCATAAAGCAGGTTCCAGTCGTTCTGCATCATAGAATCCGCTTTCTTTTTCCTATTGAAAGCATCAACCCAGGCAGGTAATTCGTTCATGTAATAAGTACTGGTTATCCAGTTGCCTGTACTGTCATCCAACCAATAGGCAGCATTGGCGCTGTGCCCGGCGGTTAAAATCCCTCCTCTGTCCTTAAGCGCAATTCCAAAAACCCTGCTCCTGAAATTTGTAGCCAGCCGCAGCTCATCACCAACCGTGGTAGTAAGCATGTTGCGTGGGCTCATCTGCCCCTGGTCTGAAAAGCTACCAACTGTATTGACCGATTTATCTTCAGTGCAATACATTTTTTTTCCTGTCATTTTTTCGATCCAGTCATTTCCAACAATACCATGAATGGCAGGCACCGAGCCGGTGTACAGGCAGGTATGCCCCGCCGAGGTTACAGCCGGGTAATATGGAATCATTGTATTATCGTAACTGAACCCATTTGCAAGTAATCTTTTGAAACCGCCGGTTACATAGCGGTTGTTGTACCTGTACAGGTAATCCCAACGCATCTGGTCGATAACCAATCCAACTACCAGTTTTGGCCGGCCCGGTGATACAAACAGATCCTGTTTCCGGGTTGAAGCTGCAGGCCGTTGCCCTATTACAGCAAACGATAACAGGCATAAGAGAGAGATCACGAATGATTTTATTTTCATGAAGCTGTTTTATAATTTCTCCAAACTTAAGTCATGTTTTATAAACAGGGCTTTAAGGAATTGTTTCGTGGCTTGTAAACTGTTCTTTCTGGCCAGCCGCATAGCTAATTTGGCCTTAAAACCTTAATTTTGCGGCATCTCAGCCGCATATATTGGCAGAAAATCTAATTAACTCTTAAACAATCAGCAATGGACGTTTTTGCAAAGCTTGTGAAAGATGGTGGCCCGATAGGACAACACATGGACAGGGCTCATGGTTATTTTACTTTTCCAAAACTGGAAGGCGAACTGGGGCCCCGGATGAAATTCCGTGGTCATGACATGATCGTATGGAGCCTGAATAACTATCTCGGGCTCGTTAATCATCCTGAAGTAAGAAAAGCTGATGCGGAAGCCGCAGCGAAATATGGTATGGGTAACCCGATGGGAGCCCGTATGATGAGTGGCAATACCAATAAGCATGAAGAACTGGAAGCAGTGATCAGCAAATTCGTAAACCGGGAAGATACCATGTTGCTGAATTTCGGTTACCAGGGGATCATGAGTTGCATTGATGCGTTGGTGAACCGCCGTGACTTGATCGTATATGATGCGGAAGCGCATGCCTGCATTGTGGATGGTGTAAGGCTTCACATGGGAAACCGCTACGCATTTAAACACAATGATATTGAAGATTGCGAAAAACAATTGCAGCGTGCAACTGAACTGGCTGCCAAAAACGGTGGAGGTATTTTACTGATAACTGAAGGTGTTTTTGGAATGGATGGTGAACAAGGCATATTAAAAGAGATCGTTGCCTTAAAGAAAAAATATGAGTTCCGTATTTTGATCGATGATGCACATGGATTCGGGTATATGGGACCAACAGGGGCCGGTGCAGATGAAGCACAGGGATGCCAGCAGGATATTGATCTTTACTTCAGCACATTTGTAAAAAGCATGGGAAGTATTGGCGCTTTTATCAGTGGCCCCAAAGCCGTGATCAAGTACCTGCGTTACAATACCCGCAGCCAGATATTCGCAAAAAGCCTTCCGCTCATCATTGTAGAAGGGATGCTCAAGCGTATGGAAATGGTTATAAACATGCCTGAGTTAAGAGAAAAACTCTGGCGCAATGTAAACAGGTTACAACAGGGTTTGAAAGACCGCGGATTTGACATTGGTCATACCAATTCACCCGTTACGCCGATTTACATGAAGGGCGATGTTCCTGAAGCTACCCAGATGGTGATGGATCTCAGGGAAAATTACCACATCTTCTGCTCCATCGTTGTTTACCCGGTTATTCCGAAAGGCGAGATCATTTACCGCATCATTCCAACGGCTGCACACAGCGATGAAGATGTTGATCTCACTTTAAAAGCATTTGAAGAAACAAAGAAGAAACTGGATGCAGGTAAATACAAAGCTGCCGACATTCCAGATATGGCAGATGCCGCAACATTATAAAGAAGGTGTTTAGAGAAATAAAAAATCCCGTTCAATGTGAGCGGGATTTTTTTATCTAGACTGTTATTTAGTAAGGCCGTGCATAGAACAGGCTCAATTGAGAATTGTTATCAACAAAGTTCATGTCCTGGCCATCTGTACCACCATCGCCATTGATGTCGGAGTTATCATAACCAAAGAAACCATTATTGTTATCTATCACGTTCATATCCTGGCCATCCACGGTTCCATCCTGGTTAATATCTCCTGCATACATACCAAAGTTGCCATCACCCAACGATTTCATCGGCGGGTTCACTCCATCATCGTACGCAGCACTCAAAGCCTGTGTAAAATTGTAGCCGGTTATGGCCGAAAATAGAACAGGATCGTGACTCCATGTTTCTACGTGGTTCCTGTGCTTAACAGCTACATAGTAATTGTTACCGATCACTGCCTGCGGGAAATTTACCGTTGCCGTACCATCTATGTGCAACACAGATTTCTCACTGTAAGCAGGATCTGTATTTGACAACTGTAACGGATCCCACAGGTTCACCGTAATGGTATCACATTCCAATGGGTCTGTACTTATCTCCACAGTAGAAAGATTAGACTGCAATGTGCCTTCACTCATATAGAATCCTTCCAGGAATACATGCAGGTTTAATGTTGCAAATGAAACACAGTTGGTAACAGTAACTGTTGCATTGGAGGATGCGGTACATCCTGCCAGAGTGGAATACGTGTATGTGATCGTGTATGGGCCTCCCACACCTGCAACTGAAGGATCAAATGTGTTGCCGCTGATACCCGTACCGCTGAATACTCCACCGGCTGGTGTGCCTGTTAAGGTAACTGCTTCGGCATTACTACAGATAGTAGTTGGCAGGCCTGCAAAATCAACTTCCGGCATAGGGTTCACCGTGAGTACACCACTTACATTGTTCACTCCATCCCAGGTACCACCGCCACCAACGTTGAAACCACCATACTGGTAAGCACAACCATTCAGTGAATAACGGAAAGTATAGTAATAAGTTCCGGGCGCAAGTGTACTACCGAATGTTGCCATGTATTCATCTTTAGGCTGCCAGTTAGCCAATGCATTAAATGTAGCAGGCAGCCAGTTTGTCCAGGTCGCCGGATCTGTATCACTCGTACTATAACCATATTGTACCGCTATGCCGGGAACAGCTACACCATAAGTTCCTGTTATACCTGTTTTGAGAACCTGGCCATAAGTTGTAAAGTCTGTACCTGAACATACTGAAGCATTTGGCGGCCATTGCAGGTTAACAAAATCCAGTGTATTCACCGAAACGGTTGCAACATTGCTGGTAACAATACATCCCTGGCCTGATGTGGCCGATACTGTATAATTTCCCGGTAGGTTAGCCACATAAGTGCTACCTGTTGCCCCGCTTATGGGGTTACCGTTGAGGTTCCATTGCACAGTAGGTGCATTTGGTAAAGCTGTGGAAGTTAACCATTGCGGGTTATTCACCAATGCTGCATTATAACCATTAGCTGTAACATCAGTAGTTGACGAACCGGCTCCTTCATTAAAGGTAAAATAAGCAACCAGTCCGGATGTGTTAGAAGGCTGTCCAACATGCATGCCCGCCTGAATCTGTGATTGTGTGCGTGCAACATTCCATACCTGCAATTCATCAACATAACCATCGAAAATTTCGCCAGGGAACCATTGGCTGCCAATCATCAGGTTGTGTGGCCATGGCCCGTTTACACCCGGTGATGGAATCGGGCTTCCTTTCGTAGCTGCAAGATTGCCATCGAGGTATAAATAAGTATTG
>JAFDXA010000307.1 GCA_018268185.1 Bacteroidota bacterium | reverse complement strand
TTTGTTGAGTCTTTTTTGGTCGTGCCCAGGACTGGATTCCCTGCCTGAATGCTTCAGCAGGCAGGGAACCAGCACATCCTTGCAAAAAAAATTATCAATATTTAACGAAGCGAACTTCACAATTTTTGAATTCATCCAAAATAAAAAAGACCCAACGTTTTGTTGAGTCTTTTTTGGTCGTGCCCAGGACTGGATTCGAACCAGCACATCCTTGCGAACGCTGCGACCTGAACACAGTGCGTCTACCAATTTCGCCACCTGGGCAGGTGCCTGATTTTTTCAGGACTGCAAATGTAATGGCTAAATCAATACAATAAAAATTAAATATCCCTGTTTCTCCACCCGGTGAGCAGTACTCCGGCAATAACCAAAACAGTTCCAATTACCTGTGCCATGATCAATTGCTCACCCAGTATAAAATATGCCTGCAATATTGTTGAAACAGGCCCGATACTGGAAACAATGGCCACATTGTTGGATCCGATCCTTTTCAACCCGTTTGAAATAAAGAAAGTGGGTATAACGGTTGCTATGATGGCCAACGCTACCCCATAGCCTAATAATGTTCCGCTGAAATGCACGGCCTGGCTACCTGCTGCAAAATAATGGGCCAGCACACCTACAGAAGCCGAAGTCATCGTGTAAGCTGTAAACTTGGTGGCGCCCACTTTGGGTATCAGCCTGCCACTGCCAACCAGGTATATCGAAAACGTAAGGGCGCATAAAAAAACAAAAAAACTGCCGAGGTAAAAATCCGGGTTAGCCGTATCAAATTTCATTTCACCGAAATAAGCAATGGCAATGCCGGCATAAGTGAGTAAGAGGGCCAGTTGCTGAACCCTGTTGATCGTCTTTTTAAAAATGACTGCATTCAGCAATATGGCAAAGGTGGGATACAGGAAAAGTATCAGGCGTTCCAGTCCGGCTGAAATATACTGCAGCCCTATAAAATCAAACAGGCTGCTCAGGTAATAGCCGATAAGTCCAAGAAAGATCACGCCAAGCCACTGCTTCGTGGTGAATTTCACATTGCTTTCCCTGGAGCTGTAAAAAAAAGCTACCCCGATATAAAATGGAACAGAAAAAAACATCCGCAAAGCCAGCAATGTTACAGCATCCACGGAAGTATGCCTGAAAGCCAGTTTAACAAAGATCGCCTTGGTACTGAAAAGTACAGCGCCAATGAAGGTGATGATAAAACCTGTGATATATGCTTTGTTGCCGGCAGCTGGTTTTGACAATCAGGAATTTTTATAGCCGACTTACACTGCTACATTGAAATCACGCAGTGCATCGTTCAGGCTTGTTTTTAAATCAGTGCTTGGTTTTCTTTTGCCGATGATCAGTGCACAGCCTACCCCGTATTCACCAGCGGGGAATTTTTTGGTGTATGACCCGGGAATAACAACGCTTCTTTCCGGAACAATGCCCTTCATTTCTACAGGCTCCGGTCCGCTCACATCAATTATTTTGGTTGATTGTGTAAGCACTACATTGGCGCCCAATACCGCTTCTTTCTGCACACGAACGCCTTCTACCACAATACAACGGCTGCCGATAAAGCATCCGTCTTCAATGATCACCGGGCTGGCCTGCAAAGGCTCCAGCACACCGCCGATACCAACACCACCGCTCAGGTGTACATGCTTACCTATCTGTGCACAACTTCCAACCGTTGCCCAGGTATCCACCATCGTTCCTTCATCTACATAAGCCCCGATATTTACGTACGATGGCATCAGCACAACATTTTTCGCCAGGTAGGCGCCATAACGGGCCACTGCATGAGGCACTGCCCTTACACCAAGCTCTTTGTAGTTGCTCTTCAGTTTCATTTTATCATAGAACTCGAAAGGAGGAAGCGTATAGGTTTCCATCTGCTGAATACCGAAATACATCAATATGGCCTGCTTTACCCATTCATTCACCTGCCAGCCCGTTGAAACCGGTTCAGCAGTTCGCAATCTACCTTTATCAACCGCTTCAATCACCGACCTTACTGCATTGCTGTATGTTTCATCTTTCAATAATTCCCTGTTTGCCCAGGCTTCCAATATGAGTTTCTGTAATTCCATGCTTAATTTTTTACAAATGTAAATTATAATGATGAAGCCGGTAGCAACAAGCGTGTAAGTTTTGAGTGATAAAACGCTACAGAAAAATCCCAGCACTTTGATTCGTGAGACACGAACCAAGGCGGTGGGGAATTGGTTCGTGTCTCACGAACCAGGACGATCAACGATGGCACAAAGCATTATTTAATACCTTTGCGCATTGATGAAAAAGATCCTGATCATACAGACAGCTTTCATTGGTGATGTTGTACTCGCCACTGCGCTTGTTGAAAAACTGTATGCTTATTTTCCGGACTCATCTATTGATTTCCTGGTACGCAAAGGCAATGAGAGCCTGCTGAGCAACAACCCAAAACTGAACAGGGTATTGATATGGAACAAAAAGGAACATAAACTCCGGAACCTGTTTAACATGCTGGGGCAGATCAGGAAGGAACGATACGACCTCGTAGTGAATGTTCAGCGCTTTTTTGCTACGGGTTTATTAACGGCTTTTTCCGGGGCAAAGCAAACGATCGGTTTTGATAAAAACCCGCTGAGTTTCTTATTCAGCAAAAAAATAAAACATGTTTTTGACCTGCAGCATCCCAAACATGAAGTTGAAAGAAACAATGAACTCGTTGCTGCGATTACCGACAACCTTTTTACCAAACCGGTGTTATATCCTTCGGCTGCGGATGAAAATGCAGTTGCCGCATACACAGGAAACCGTTTTGTTACCATGACTCCATCCAGTGTATGGTTTACCAAAAAATACCCGGCTGAAAAATGGATCGAACTGATCGCCGCTTTTGATCCTTCTTACAAAATATTCCTGCTGGGCGGAAAAGATAACTTTGAGGAATGTAAATCCATTGCCGGTAAAGCTGCCAACAGGAATGTGGAGATACTCGCAGGCAAGTTAAGTTTCCTGCAATCTGCGGCGTTGATGAAAAAGGCTGAGATGAACTATGTAAATGACAGCGCTCCTTTGCATTTTGCATCAGCCGTAAATGCAGCGGTTACAGCGATATTCTGCTCAACCATTCCGGCTTTTGGTTATACGCCATTGTCAGACAGATCCTTTATCGTTGAAACCAAAGAGCAGCTCGCCTGCCGGCCTTGTGGATTGCATGGTAAAAAAGCCTGTCCGCTCGGACATTTTAAATGCGGTTTTGGAATAGAAATAAAACAAGTACTCGACACAACCAGGTAATAATGTATTTTAAACAGGATATAGAAGAGAGCCTTGAAGTGCTGCATAAAGGCGGACTGATATTATACCCTACCGATACGGTGTGGGGCATCGGCTGTGATGCCACGAATGAAAATGCAGTTGCCCGGATATACAGGCTGAAGAACAGGAACGAACAGAAAAGCATGATCGTATTGCTGGCACAGGAGAAAGACATTTTAAACTACACCAACCAGCCGGCGCCGCCTGTTTTTGATTATATCAAAGGCGCCAACAAACCGGTAACAGTGATTTACAGCAAGGCCAAAAACCTCGCCGCCAATCTTGTAAATGCAGATGGCAGCATCGGCATCAGGATCGTAAAAGATGAATTCTGCCGGAGACTGATTGAGGCATTCGGTAAACCGCTTGTTTCTACTTCTTCCAATATTTCCGGCTACCCGGCCCCGGGAGTTTTTTCTGATATAGACATTAAGATCAAAGACGGGGTTGATTACATTGTTTATCACCGCCAGGATGAACAGGAGCCATCAGCACCCAGTACGGTTATCAAACTGAATGATGATGGCTCGTATACAGTGATCAGGCCCTGAGTTAAAACGCAAAGCCCAGGCCGAGCTGTATGGTTTGTGTTTTCCACTTTTCCTTATTGTCGATATCATTGATATCATTCAGTCCAACGGCATACCTGCCATACAATCTGAAATGAGAAATATTCATTTGTATGCCGGCCAGCATACTGAAATCTCCCTGCTTAAAAGCATTCTGCCCGTTCTGTAAAACCGTATTTCCCTTATCCATCAATATTCCGAATTGAGGGCCGGCCTGCAGCGACACAAACTTATTGGGTTTGAAACTTAACAGGATCGGTATGTTGATATACTTTAACTGGATGTTGGAAATTTTCTTGAAATCATACACCGCAGAAAAGGCATTGCTGGTATCAATGTTCACCTGGCTGAAATACACTTCGGGCTGAATTCCGAATTTCTTTGTAATACCAATTTCGGTAAAAGCACCGGCATGATAACCATAAGAGAACTGGTCATCGAATGATTTGCCTGATAATTTTTTAATATCAGCGCCGGCTTTAACGCCGAACTTAATATGCTGGGCAAATGTACTTGTGGCAAAAACAGTAAGACACAGAACGAGGAAGGCAATTGTTTTTTTCATCTGTTTAGAATTTTATTGTAATTCAGGCCCAAGTTATATGCCAAATGAAAAATAAATGCTTTCGGTCTTGTTAAATTAAATCTAACGTGTTGTGCTATTAAGGTATTGATTGTTTTTCTTTACGGTAGGGTTTATGCTGGTTAAAATTACAGATCAGGGAACTGAATCTGAGTTTACAGTAGTACAAATGCTTAATCAGGGAACCTTCCGGAAAAAGCACGTATCCTTTTTCCGGGCTCCTTTTCTGAATCTTTTTTGGAGAAGCAAAAAAGTATAGTAAAAAGAGTAGAAGCCATCAATCAATAGCTCTTGCTGAAAATTTCAACAGCACAATGCGTTAAATCCATTTTAAAAAGCATAGCTCACCACAAAAGAAAATACGGAAGTAAACCGATCGTCGGTTGTTTCTGGAAGATAGTAATCAAGATAAACCTGTGGTTCAAAACCAAACTTGCCAATGATATAATTGACATCCAGGTTAAACGCAAGGGATTGCAAACCGAAAGAAGTTTTGTCTGTTCGCTTGCCCAGGTTCTTGAACCGGGCGCTGTTAAGATTTTTTAGCCTTGTAAAAAGCGGGTTGTTATGTGTAACAGAAAATTTCTGCGAGCCTGCATTGAGTATCAACTGTGGGGTTATTGACATGCCATCTTTCTTGCTCAGCAGTTTGTAAAATTCAAAGTCGTGCTTAACAAAGATGTTTGCAGAAAATATCCTGAGCCTGATATCAGCCGTATCAATAAAGATCCGGTGGTTGCCGTTTATTACCGTATCCAGTTTATAATAATCCGTATAATGTCCGCCGGAAAGCCCCAGTGATATGCCGGGCTTCAACCAGTATTTCTTCAGGTAGATATTTCCGTACAACTCATTTTTAATGGGAGATGCCACCCGTTGAAAACCTTCCCGCACAAATGTATGGGTGTAGCTTATGGTTGCGCCGATTTTTTTATTCTTGGTAATACTGTAAGAAGGGCTTAATCCAAATTGATAGAAATCGGTTTTGCCGTCAAATGTGGAGATATAAGCTGTTGTGTTGATCGCCAGTCCGCTCTTATGAAAATAAGCCAGCGCAGGTGTTATAACGAGCTGGGCTTCCAGTTGGGAGGCATTAACCTGTTTGTTCTTTGTGCTGAAATAACTGTTTCCCAAACCGGCGCTTACTACAAAATAACTTTTGGGGTTGAGGGCTGTTTGAAGCATGTTCATGAACTCATCATCCTTCAGCATCGAATCCAATGCTGCCTTATCTGCTTCCGTTATTGTTGTTGTGGTTTGAGCCAAACCAATACAATAAAGGTGCATGAGTATGAATATGAGCAAAAATTTTCTCATCAATAGCCGGCTGGTAATTCAGACTAATTTACCCCCGAATGGTTTAATCTCCCTGTTTTTTTTAGTCAAATATGCTACCTGGTCCAAAACAAAAGCCACTTTAATGTAGGATTTACGCCGAAAAGCCGTACATTTGCGCCCGTTAGTACATAACATGGATTTACATGACATGTTGAGTTGCTGTTGACAAACAGATTTTTCTGCTCCAGGGTTTAAGAACATTTACAACAGCCAGAGGCATTACATGTGATAACCACTATTCGGACACGTGTATTTTGCAAGGCGCAATTTCATGGTCTTTTATTTAAACGAATTAATTTAATATGACGAATGCATTTGAAGCATTGGGTCTGAACGCATCTATTGTTCAGTCCATTACAGAACTGGGTTTTGAAAACCCAACACCGATCCAGGAAAAAGCCATACCGGTATTATTATCCGGCACGATGGATTTTGTTGGATTGGCACAAACGGGAACCGGCAAAACCGCCGCTTTTGGTTTACCCCTTATCCAGCTCATCAACCCGGCTGATAAATTTCCGCAGGCATTGATCGTTTGCCCGACAAGGGAATTATGCTTACAGATCACCAACGACCTGCAGCTTTTTAAAAAACACACACGTGGTGTAAATGCTGAAGCA
>JAFDXA010000306.1 GCA_018268185.1 Bacteroidota bacterium | reverse complement strand
TGTTTTCCTTTTTAACGCCTTTCAATCCAATTTTCTTAACGCCCTTTTTATGAGGCCGTAGAGAGAAAATTCCCCCTGACGATAGTGATGCTATTTTACTCAAACCAAACAGCACAATATGTCAAACAGCGTAACACTGCACAGGGTGGTTAAGACCAGCCCTGAAAAAATTTACCGGGCTTTTACCGAACCCAATGCCCTTGCCAGTTGGCTTCCTCCTTACGGATTTCTTGCCACGGTTCATCATTTTGATGCAAAGGTTGGCGGCACTTATAAAATGTCGTTCACCAATTTTTCAACAGGCAACAGCCATTCCTTCGGCGGTGAATTCCTGGATATCAAACCCAATGAGTTCATCAGGCATACAGATAAATTTGATGATCCCAACCTGCCGGGAGAAATGACCACCTCAATCTGGTTTACAAAAGTTATTTGCGGCACCGAAATAAAAATCATACAGGAAGGTATTCCCTCCGTTATCCCGGCAGAGATGTGCTACCTGGGCTGGCAGGAGTCGCTGGAAAAGTTAATTAAACTGGTAGAGCCTGAAATTCCGGATGCATAAATAAAATAAATATTGCCTGGTCACTTACTGTAGATTCAGCAAACCCGGCACTATTAATTTCTTTCCTGTTGTTATTGTGAGTTTTGCCCGGGCGGCAATATGTTCTGTTACATTAAGCACACACTGCCCGCCGGCGCTGTGGTTAATGGTGATGCTATCTCCTGCGGGAACTGTTGCCGGCGGAACAATATTGTATTTCCAGTTGCCGGGTACATTCCAGTTGCCATTGCCGGTAAACAAATAATTGCGTGGATCTCTTGCTACCAGCCAGATGGTACTGTTCATGAGCAGGTGGCGGTGGTTGGGGGTTACATCACCATTGTAACCGGTGTAGAGTACATCACCTGGATCGCCTGAGCCATCATCACAGGGAGAGCTGTCGCCGATGGCTACTACTTTTCCATATCCATAACGGGATGTTGCTACCATGATGCTGTTATTACCTGTTGGGCCCGCAACACCTGTTTTGTACACAATTGCTTTCGCCGCATTATTGGCCAGCGGATCAATTGTTATGCTGGTGCCACCGCTCCACATTACTTTGGTTACATCACCCATGGGCCCATGTAAAATTGAATCGTTGACAGGAAGTATGGCGATGTTGGAAGATGTTTGTGAAAAATTCTGCAGGTCGAACATAATTCCGAAAGGATTTGTATTACCAATGCTGTTGTTCTGCATGAGGTCGTTCCAGATATCGGGTGAATCATAGCCGTCGTTATTCCTGTCGGAAATCGTATGATCTGCTACCATGAACAGTCCGCCCCCGTTGGCCACAAAATTGAGTATGGCCGTTTTCTCCGTTGCTGTAAAAAGTATGTTTGGTTCACATACGATGAATACATTGTAATTGGAAAGGTCCTGTAGGTTGGCTGCATTACCATAAGTAATAGCGCCATTATATGGCAGGGTTTCAACGGTGTATCCTTTGTTCACACAATCTACTGCCCAGAATGATAAACCGCCTGTCCAGTATGTTTCTGCTGTAGAGGTATTGATGCCCGATTGGGGCGGTGTGGGAATGCGTTGAGCATTGCTCTCGCTGCCACCTCCGGGAATGGCCGGGCCTGAACTATATCCCAGGTTATTAAGGTCTGCATCAATGATCCAGTCGGCGCTGCCGGCGGCTTCAGCCTTGCTTGCATCAAAGAGAATTTTCACCTGCGCAGGTACATGATCGCAGCAAATAATACCTGCTGCCAGCAACATTGCTCTTAAAATGGTAATTGTAAAACGGCTGACCCGGAGTTTACCTGTCATAAAATAATGTTCTTCAATTAATCAACATGGAGTTATCATCGGAACGGAAATAAGATTATTCTCCAGGATTATGGCAGGTGCGTAAGACACATGCGCTTACAACATGCCCCTGTTCATTTGTAACTGTTGCAGCAGTTTGTAAGAGTGGGCGTAAAGTTAATTTTAATTTTATTGACAAGAATGCAATAACGAAATTTTTAAAAAGAGGGCTTGCTGAAAAAGTAAGACGATCGAAAGGCTGGGATATACTTTTGCTTATGCCTCTATATTCCTATAGCTGTTAAAAATAAAAATGCAAATCGGTTTCGGGAATTATTCAGGCAACAGTTTAAAATAAGTAACCTTAAAGCGATTGTTTACCACTGCTCCCTGAACCTCGGCTTTTCTCACTGCTTCACAAAAGCCATCTTTTGCGTGAGCATCGCCGAATGAATCTATGGCCGCCCCATCAACAAAATAAGGTTTGCCATCTATTCTTACTGCAAGGCTGCATCCCTTACCTTTCATGTGAAACTGGCATTGCCCGCAGGATGCTTCCACCACCTGTGTTTTCTTTGCGGGGTCAGGTTTTGATATGTCGGCTTTTTTATTTTGCGAAAAACCTGCAAATGAAATTGCACACAATGCAATGAGTGTTATTAATTGTTTCATATGTTTAATTTAAATACAGTGCTATAAAACAATACCGGCAAAGAGTTTTATAGAAACTTTTAATAGCTATAAAACGTGTTGTGCTATTAAGGTTTTGATTGTTTTAATTTACGGGTTGGTTTATGGTGGTTAAAATTACAGATCAGGGAACTGAATTTGAGTTTACAGTAGTACAAAAGCTTAATCAGGGAACCATCCGGAAAAAGCGGCGTATCCTTTTTCCGGGCTATTTTTTTGATACTTTTTTGGAGAAGCAAAAAAGTATAGTAAAAAGGGTAGAAGTCGTCAATCAATCAATGACTCTTACTGAAAATTTCAATAGCACAATGCTTTAGCTATAAAGTCTATTCTTCGAATAACTCTTTCCCTACCAGGTTACTTTGGTTCATTAAGCCTGATGCAAGCAAGCGATCAGCATCCGGCAACTCGTATCCGGCATCCGCTGCCCTACTTTTTCTCTTTATCAACCTTCACGTAAGCTGCAGGATTCTTAGTGAACTCATCTTTGCAATCCTTACTGCAGAAAGCATAGATCTTGTTCTGGTACACTGCCGTATCTTCCATATACCTGAATGCAGGCATGCCGCAAACAGGATCTTTTTTATCTGCAAGGGCCGCTTCGGTAATAGCAATTTTTTTGGCCGAATCTTTTTCCGGCATATTCATAGTTGGGGTGGCAACAACAGCTGTATCTGCCGGCTGTTTGTGCTCTTCGGTATTGTTTTTCTGAGGTTGGTTGCAAGCCGTTGCCATTACGAGTAAAGCAAAAGCGGCAAGGCTGATCTTTGTATTATTCATTATGATCGGTTTTATAAAAATTACCTGCAGGTTTTAAATCGCACACAAAAATACTGCAAGTAATCTGTATAGCTGAAAACAAAAATGCCAAAAGAAAAGATAGTTGCTGCATTGTTTCGCCACTGATCTTGTTTTTTTATATTTGTATAGCAGGCCTTGAGTATAAGGCTTCATCTCAAACAATGATCCTGCCCTGTTTTACTACCAATGAGCATCCCATAGTGAATGTCTATCATTATCAACAGCGAGGATATTTGTTCTGAATGAATTTCAACTGGTAACCCCACAGCTTTAACTTTGCAGTATGAACGATACAGCAACCGGTAATAATACTTTTGCTTCCAAAAAGAAAGCCTTTATTGTTGGTTTTAGTGTATCGGTGATCATTGCCATCCTTATCTCTGCCATCCTTTACGAACGATACAGCAATCATAAACATAATAAAGAAATTGAGGCCCACATCATTGCCAACAATGCCCGGCTGCAGTTACAGGAATCAATCAGCAATAGTCTCGGTAGCCTGAACATACTCACTTTTGCTGTAAAGACCGATGGCTCTTTACGGAATTTTGATTCACTTGCTTCCATCCTGTTAAGCAGGAACAAGTACATTGAGTCTGCCTGGTTGCTGCCCGATGCTGTAATAAATAAAATTTACCCGGTTTCAAAAAAAGACAGCCTGGTCGGTTTAAACCTGTTGAAAGACGAAGGGCTTTCGAAAAGCCTCCAGCGGGTGATTAATACAAAAAGCCTGTACTTTAACTGGCCTGTAAAAACCGGCACCGCAAACCTGGGGCCCCTGGGCTTGTTACCCATTTACCGGAATGACCAGTTCTGGGGATTCTGTGGCATAACCATCCGCATGCCAGCTCTTTTGAATGATGCAGGTATCAGCAATACCAATAATGGTGATTACTATTTCCAGCTATCACGATTCGATGAACAGTCGGGCCGGGATGAATTTTTTATCGGGGGCGAAAAAAAGATCGACAAAAAATTCAGGGAAGAACTTAAGATGCCGAACGGTAAATGGACAATGTCGGTGATACCAATAAAACCATTCAAAGCTCTGGGCGACCTGGTCATTCTTGCCGTACTCGGCCTGGCTTTTTCTGTACTCTGCGGCATATTTGTTTATTCAATGGCAAGGGCCCCCGAAAAACTCAAGCTACTCGTAAATCAACGTACCCTTCAACTGCAGGAAAGTGAAAACAATTACAAGATCCTTTTTGAAAGGAGTCCCCTTCCGCTCTGGATATACGATACAGCGTCTTTCAACTTCATGGAAGTGAACGACGCCGCCACCCGGCTTTATGGTTACAGCAGGGAGGAATTTCTGCAAATGAATGTACTCATGATCAGGCCTGAAAAAGACATACCTGGTTTTTTGGAAGATAATAAGAACGCTACTGAAGGATTAAGACAAACAGGCCCCTGGACACATATCAAAAAAAACGGCGAACAGGTACAGGTGCTGATCTTTGCTACCGAAACTTTTTACAGTGGAAAGAAAGGGCGGCTGGTGCTGCTGATGGATGTTTCAGAAAAAATAAAAGTGGAAGAGCAACTCATTGCCAGTGAAGAAAAGTACAGAACACTGGTGGAACAGGCCGGTGATGGTATTTTCATTGCCGATTTCCAGGGCCGCTTCCAGGTGGTGAATTCTGCAGGCTATGAAATGTCGCAGTACACCGAAGATGAGATAAAGAACATGACCATCTATGATTTCATCATGCCTGAGGAGGTTGCCAAAAATCCTTTCCATTTTGCAGAAATGCAAAGTGGCAAAGTAGCCCGTACAGAAAGAAAACTGAAACGGAAAGATGGCTCATTCATGGATGTTGAGATAACAGCCAAATTAATTTCACACAACAGTTTCCTCGCCATTGTAAGAGATATTACTGAACGTAAGAAAAGCGAAGCCGTACTGGCATACCAGGCCCGGTTGCTGGAAGGGGTTTCTGATGCCATTACTTCCCTGGATGTGAACAGGCTGATCGTTAGCTGGAACAAAGCCTGTGAAGATCTTTACGGATTTACAACAGAAGAAGTGATCGGCAAACGTGTTGCCGACCTTATACGTTTTGAATATCCCGGAACAACCGGCGAAGCAGTTTTCAAACAGGTATTTGAAACCGGTCAGTGGAAAGGAGAATTCAAATTCATTCATCCGAAAACAGGTAAAGATGTAATTCTTCTGAGTAGTGTAAACCTGTTGAAAATAAAAACCGGTGAAACAACAGGCTTTGTAATTACAGCCCGCGACATCACCGATTGGAAACAGGCCGAAGCTGCCATCATCAAATCCAATGAACGCTTTGAGCTGATCGCTCAGGCCACCAATGATGTGATATGGGATCACAATTTTGAGAAGAATGAAACCTGGGGCAACAGGAAGCTTTACGAGATACATGGTATAGACAGCAATGCCAGGATCAATTTTGAAATGTTTATTGAACACATTCATCCCAACGACAGGGCAGGCGTTCTTGCCAGAATGCAGGAAGGAATTGAAAAACGTCACACTTCCATATCTGAAGTGATCAGGTTCAGGATGCCCGATGGATCCTACAGAACATTTTACGACAGGGCTCACCTGGAATACAATGAACAGGGAAAACCCTTACGTATCCTCGGCGCCATGCAGGACATCACGGAAGCCGAAACCATCCGCAACCAGATCCTTAAAGAAAAGGAGTTATCAGATTCTATCATCAATAGTTTGCCCGGCATTTTTTACCTGTTTAACAAAGAAGGGCGATACTTACGCTGGAACAAGAACTTTGAAGCAGTTACCGGCTATACTGCAGAAGAAATCGGAACAAAACTCCGCCCGCTCGACTTCATAGATCCCGATGAACACGAGATGATATCTCAGAGAATATCCCGCGTTTTTGAAAACAGCAGGGAAAACGTTGAATCAAAACTCTTGCTTAAAAACGGTGATAAAATCCCTTACTATTTCACCGGCCAGCCGATTGTTTATGAAGGACAGGAATGTTTGATGGGTGTTGGGCTCGATTTTTCTGATAAAGTAAAAGCCAACGAAGCGATCAAAGCCAGTGAAGCAAAATATAAAGAATTGATTGAACAGGCATCTGATGGCATATTTATTTCAGACAGTACCGGTAAATATGTTGATGTGAACAGCAGCGCCTGCAGGATGCTCGGTTATAAAAAAGAAGAATTGTTACAGATGCGTGCTGCCGATATTCTGAATAAGCAGGAACACATTGATTCGCTTGCCGACAGGTATAATCTTTTAAGATCAGGAAGCACCTACATACTCGAAACGATCCTGAAAAGAAAAGACGGCAGTCTTGTTTACGTGGAAAGCAATGCCAAGATGTTACCTGATGGCCGCTTCATCAGCATGGTAAGAGATCTTACAGAAAGAAAAAAAGCAGAAGAAGAGATACGCAATAATTCAGAACTGTTGAGAGAGCTTTACAGTTACCTGCAGAATGTAAGAGAAGAAGAAAGAACGCATATTGCCCGTGAAATTCATGATGAGCTGGGGCAGCAGCTTACCGGTTTGAAAATGGATATTTCGTGGTTGAACCGCCGCCTGAAAACTGCTGAAAAAGATGTACTCGAAAAACTGCTGGCAACACTGGAACTGATCGATACCACCATAAAAACCGTGAGAAAAATTGCCACGGAATTAAGGCCGAGTATCCTTGATGATCTTGGATTCCTGGCAGCTATGGAATGGCAGAGCGAAGAATTTGAGAAACGTTCAGGCATCGGGGTGCATTTCACACACAGGCTAACGGATGTGCAGGTTCCACCCAATATAAGCACATCATTGTTCAGGATCTACCAGGAACTTCTTACCAATGTTGCCCGCCATTCCAAAGCTACATTGGTTGAAACAGGAACCTACCTGGAAGGTGATACCATTTTTTTAAGTGTGCATGATAACGGGCATGGATTCGACATGACAGGTATTGCCAATAAAAAAACACTCGGGTTAACAGGTATCAAAGAAAGAAGTAGTCTTATTGGAGGAACCTATGAAATTAAAAGTAAACCCGGATTTGGAACAAGTGTATTAATTTCTGTTCCTTTGCACAATAAAGCAGCAGGCGTAACGAAGCAATAGCTTGATCGCTTGACTGCCCCTGAACCATATCGTACTTTTAAAAAGAATTAATATGCGCATATTAATTGCTGATGACCATTCTGTTGTGAGGAAAGGCCTGAAACAGATCCTGATCGAAGAATTTCCATCAGCCGAAATAGAAGACGTACCAGATGCGGAAGAAATGATCAAGAAGGTGATGAATGCAAACTGGGATGTAGTGATCAGCGACATGTCGATGCCCGGCAGAAGTGGCCTTGATGCACTGCAACAGATCAAGCAGATATACCCTGATCTCCCCGTACTCATATTGAGTATCCACCCGGAAGAACATTATGCACTAAGGGTTCTGAAAGCGGGCGCCTCCGGGTACCTCAGCAAAGGATCAGCTTCAGAAGAACTGGTAAAGGCTGTGCAGACCGTACTGCTCGGGAAAAAATACATTTCAGCAGCGGTAGCTGAAAAGCTTGCTACAAGTTTTTCATCAGACTCCAGCAAGCCTGCACATGAGCTGCTATCCGATAGGGAGTTTGATGTGATGAAATTACTTGCTGCAGGAAAATCGGTTTCAGACATTGCAGAGATCCTGTCGTTGAGCGTTACCACCATCAGTACCTATCGTGCCAGGATCATGACCAAAATGAATATGAAAACAAATTCCGATCTCACCAAATACGCCATTGAAAGCAACCTTATTTAACTGTTTGTGGCTTTGATACTACACTAAATGCCCGACTGCGGCTACACTAGCTGCGGGTTACCTGTCATAATTTGCATCAGATCAAATTTTGGTCGGGCATGAAAAATCAACTTGAAAAGAAACTTTTGATTGTTGATGATTCCCCGATCATCATAGAGAGGCTTTTAGATTCTTTGAAAGATCACGAAACCGTAAAAACAATAACGACTGCTCCTGATTACAGATCAGCATTGCAATTGCTGCAGGAAGACACTCCCCATTTTGTTTTACTGGATATTCATTTGCCTGATAAAAGCGGGATAGACCTTCTTAAACTCATCGTAAAAGAATACCCCCTGGTGAAAGTGATCATGTTCAGCAACCTGCTTGATGAAAAGTATATCAAGGTCTGCCGGAAGATCGGGGCGAAATATTTCATCGACAAGTCGAGGGATTTTGAACAGATTCCCGGTATGCTGAATAACATGACTTGAACAGCAAACAACTCTACAGGGTTGCCCGAGATATTAAACTATGAAGAACCTTTGAAGCAAATGACACAAGTGTGTTGAAAAACACCAGGACAACAATTTGCTTATTTCTGAAATCAGGAAAAGTTCCCACTAAAAAAACTGGCCGGATGATTGTCATTCGGCTTTTGTTTTACCGGTATATCCTGTCAACAGCCGCTTTGAATTTCTCCATGATCACTTTTCGCTTCATACTGAGTTTGGGGGTAAGTTCGCCGGTATCGATACTCCATTCATCCGGCAGCAATTCAAATTTTTTGATCTGCTCCACGTGATTGAAGAATTTATTGAACGATTCGATCAGCTCCTTATACAATTCAAGCACTTTGGGATTATGAATGGCATCTTCATTGGTAGTAAAGCTGATTCCTTTCAGCCGCATCCATTCTTTCAGGTTGGGTATGGAGGGAACGATCAGCGCTCCTACGAATTTTTCATCGGCACCCACTACCATTACCTGTTCAATGAAAGCTGATTCTTTGAGTTTGTTCTCGATGGCCTGTGGCGCCACATACTTACCACCACTGGTTTTAAACAATTCCTTTTTCCGGTCGGTGATCTTTAAAAACTTACCGTCTTCCATGATACCGATATCGCCGGTATGCAGCCAGCCATCAATAACAGCTTCTGCCGTTAACACAGGATTTTTGTAATAGCCCATCATTACGCTCGGGCCCTTAACACAGATCTCGCCGTCTGGTTCCAGTTTCAGTTCCTGTCCGTCTATCGGTAATCCTACCGTTCCGAATTTTGTTCCGCCTTTTTTACGACAGTTCACGCTGATCACGGGGCTGTTTTCTGTAGGCCCATATCCTTCATAAATTGGAATACGGGCTGCATTGAAGATCCGCAATAACCTTACCTGGCAAGCGGCGCCACCGGTGATGATCTCTTCTATATTATTTCCCAGCGCCTCTCTCCATTTGCTGAAAATTAATTTATTGGCAAGTGCAAGTTGTACATCGTACCAGAGGCCGGGACTCTTGTTGTTATCGTATTTCTCTCCGAGAGCTACGGCCCAATCGAATAATTTTCTTTTTACACCGGTGAGCTCGGCGCCTTTCGACATGATCTTTTCATACACTTTCTCCAGCAATCTTGGAACGGTAGTAAAAAGCTGCGGCTTTACTTCTTTCAGATTATCACCGATGGTTTCGAGGCTTTCGGCATAATAAATAGATACACCTGTTGAGATGTATATGTATGAAACCATCCTTTCAAAAATATGATTGAGTGGTAAAAAACTCAATGCCTTTGCAGTTGGGTTATCATTAAAAGGAAATGTTTTCTTTGCATTGATAACATTGCTTACGAGGTTACGGTGACTCAGCATTACTCCTTTCGGTTTACCCGTGGTGCCCGATGTGTAAATAATAGTAGCGCAATGCAATGCCTGGATGTTTTTACCGGCTTCAGTTACGGCTGTTGTTTCCTGTTCCGGAATACCATCAAAAAGTTTTTTCCAGTGTTCGGCACCGCTCATCTCATCAAAACTGTAGATATTGATAAGAGATGGCACCCGGCCCCTGATGTCATTTATTTTATCAAGAATATCTTTACCGCTGAAGAAAATATATTTCACAGCAGCGTCGTTGAAAATAAATTCCAGTTCATTCACATTGGTGGTAGGATATATGGGGCATAACACCACGCCGATCTGCTGGCAGGCCATATCCAGCATCAACCACTCAGGCCTGTTGCGTGAAATAATGGCAATCTTATCCTGGTTCTCTACAACCATATCATGGCCACTCAGGCCCAGTTTCAATAAACCGGCGCTTAACCTTTTAACGGTTTTCTCAACTTCAGAAGTGCTGTACTTTTTCCATTCGCCGTTTTCTTTGCCGGCGAGCATATCCTGTTGCGGAAATCTTTCCAGTTGATCATACAGGAAATCAAATATTCTTGAGCTATCGTTCATGAGCAATCGTTCTAAGTTTTATGCAGGCAGATCTTGTATAACAGCAATGCCGTTATCCTTTGTTATTCTTCAGCTTCTCGTATTCCTTATCAACCAGGTCTTTTTTGCTGGCGCCGTATGCATTCATGTATTGAAACAACAGGCCAATGCCCCATCCCAGCATGCACCATACAGGCCAGGGCATTTCCCTGTTTAACCCACGCCTGCCGGCGGTGAACCACCACAGTGCCCACAAAAAGGCATTCACAATAAAATAAGAAGCAAGACTGCGCTGAAAATCGGCTCTTTTTTTGGCGAGCTGCCATAATTTTTCATCACGAGGCTCTTCCATAATGATTGATTTTTATTACTTGTAAGTTAGAGAAAAAAAATGGAAAGCGGGGGATGTGTAGAAGATATGGATTGATGGATGCGGAGGGTTGATGCTGGATACTGGATACTGGATGCCGGAAGCTGGTCACCAGGAAGTATGAGAGAGATAAGTACCTGCACGAAGCTGCATAAGTTTACACTCCGCCTGGTTCAGATCAATTATAGTATTGACCGGCCGGTATCCTGAATACCTGCTTTTTCTGAAAATTGCTGAAGGCATTATACTCAGTAGCATGCGTTGTGATCCAGTTCTGAAAACCGGGGAGGTTCTGCACCGATCCGAAGAGCCATTGATTGTATGCATCGAACAACCCTTCCTGCAACAGCTGACGCTGGTAATCGAAAAGCTGGAAGGCAAATTTCAACTGGCTGTTATTCCAGTCGAGAATGAATCTTGTACGGATCATGGTGAGGGTCTCTGTATTGATTCCCTGTGTTACCAGGCCTGTTTGTTTGTTCATCACCTGCAGGTAGGTTTTGATAAAACTATTTTTATCCTTGTTGTTCTGCTCCAGGTCCGCATCGCTGAATAATTTCTTATATCCTTCCAGCAGCATCTCTTTCATTTCAGGAACCTTGTTGCTGAAGGGCTCCAGGTTTACAAAGATCTCACCATATAAAATACCGCGTACTTTATCGGCTGTCGGGAAATAGAATTTTGCTGCGTTATAATAGTTACGTGAAAAATTGGGGTCCACTTCTATCCCTTTCTCCCATTGACTGATCGATGCATAATTGTGCTCAGCCATCAGCAACTCGCCCATTTCATTGTACAGCAGCCCGCTGTTGGGAAACTTTTTCAAACCCTTTTTATAATTCTTTTCAGCAGCGTCTGGATCATTCATTGCCTTGTAAATACTTCCTACTACCTGGAAACACTGATCATCCACTTCATTACTTTCCAGCACCGGCTTGATGGCTTCCAGCGCTTTCGCATTGTCTTTCTGCAGGTAATAGCTTACGGCAAGGTCTTTATACAGTTCCATGTTTTTCGGATCATTCTGCAGCAGCCTGTTGAGGATCAGGATGGCATTGGAATAGTCGCCCTGGTTCATGAACGTGCGTGCATTTTCATGCAGCTGGGCTGCGTCTGGGTTTTGTGCGTTGGCAGCAATGGAAGCAAAAATTATGAGAAACAGGATGGAT
>JAFDXA010000305.1 GCA_018268185.1 Bacteroidota bacterium | reverse complement strand
GAAGTTGAGGAGTTGAGAGCTATATCTGTCGATACATTTTATGAAGCATTCATCTGGGGCAATACAGAGGAAAATATGCAATACTATATCCGGGAAAATTTTTCTACAGAAAAACTCAGTGATGAATTGTCAGATCCCCACTCTGTTTTTTATTTTGCCCGGTACAACGGTAAAGCAGTAGGCTATCTTAAAATCAACACCGGCAATGCCCAGAAAGAAACACTTGATGGCAGAGGCCTCGAAATTGAACGCATCTATGTACTCAGCGAACTGCGTGGCAAAAATATCGGGCAGTTGCTGTTCAACAAAGCTGTTGAAAAAGCAAAAGAAGATAAGCTTGATTATGTGTGGCTCGGCGTATGGGAAAAGAATCCCGGAGCCATTCGCTTTTATGAACGCAATGGTATGACAGTATTTTCTACACACAGGTTTGTATTAGGTACTGATGTGCAGACAGACATTCTCATGAAAATGCCACTGACCAGGTAGTGATCATCTCTACAAAAAACGCTTCCCGGTAAATTCTTTTACGGATTCATTTGCTTAACTTGTTGCAAACTCAACTGCATGCGTTTTCTCCGGAGTTTGTATGTACAGGTTCTTATTGCCATTGCTATCGGCATTGTACTGGGGTATTTCTACCCGGCTTTTGCCGTTTCGCTGAAGCCATTGGGAGATGGCTTCATCAAACTTATCAGGATGATGATCGCACCGGTCATCTTTTGCACCATTGTAACCGGTATTGCCGGCATGCAGGACACAAAAAAGGTAGGTCGTGTTGGGTTGAAAGCCATCCTCTATTTTGAGGTTGTTACAACACTGGCCCTGGTGATCGGGCTGTTGGTAGTAAATATCCTGAAACCCGGCAGCGGCATGCATATCGATCCTGCCACGCTTGACCCGAAAGCCATTGAAGGCTATGTTACAGAAAGCAAAACACATGGCGTGGTAGATTTTATCCTGAATGTGATTCCCGAAAATATCATAAGCGCATTTGCCAGCAACAGTTTATTACAGGTATTGTTCTTTTCATTGCTGCTCGGCATAGGTCTTTCAAAAATCGGCCCCAAAGCGCTTCCCCTTTTGCGTGGCATCCAATCTCTTGAAACTGCATTATTTTCTATCATTAAGATGATCATGAAGCTGGCCCCTGCAGGAGCTTTTGGAGCCATGGCTTTCACCATCGGGAAATATGGCGTGGGATCTTTGGCTGCACTCGGTCAACTGATGCTTGGCTTTTACATCACCTGCCTCTTTTTTATATTGGTTATACTGGGGAGCATTCTCAAATACAATGGCTTTAATATCTTCCGCTTATTAAAGTATATCAAAGAAGAACTGCTCGTGGTACTCGGTACATCTTCCTCAGAGGCGGCACTTCCGAGCCTGATGGATAAACTTGAAAACGCCGGCTGCTCAGAACCGGTAGTTGGGCTCGTTGTTCCCACAGGTTACTCTTTTAACCTTGATGGCACTTCTGTTTACCTAACCATGGCTGCGGTTTTTCTTGCACAGGCTACAGACACCCCGATGAACATCACGCAACAGGTAAGCCTGCTGATGGTACTGTTGCTTACTTCCAAAGGTGCGGCCGGCGTTACAGGCAGCGGGTTCATTACGCTGGCAGCTACACTTCCGGCGGTTGGACATATACCCCTTGCTGCCATTGCACTCATATTGGGCATTGATAGGTTTATGAGTGAAGGAAGGGCTATCACCAATATCATCGGGAATACAGTTGCCACCATTGTAGTTGCAAAATGGGAAAACGAGATCGATGAAGCAAAAGCAAAAGAATTATTCGGATGAAGTGAAAGTGAATTCACTGTTCTGTTTAAAAATATTTAAACCCGAATACTCAATTTTTAAAGCCATCTATATAAACATATCAACCAACTACCCTACACCAATTATTATTAAAATAAAAAACATGAAAAATATACTTCCTATCCTCCTCCTCATCGCATTAGCTGCTTGCAATACAAAGCAGGATGCTGTAGAAAAAGCCAATACTCCGCTGAGCAATGATTCCTTGTTCAAAGAAGTGCAGACAGGCGGCATCAAACTGGTTCCGATTGAAACAGCAAAAGGAAAATTTAAAGTCTGGACGAAAGTTGTTGGCAACAACCCCCGCATAAAGATCTTACTGCTCAACGGCGGCCCCGGTGCCACCCATGAATATTTTGAGTGTTTTGAAAGTTTTTTCCCGCAGGAAGGAATTGAATTCATTTATTACGACCAACTGGGTTGCGGCAATTCTGATGATCCCAAAGATACCAGTATGTGGGACCTTCCCCGTTACGTGGAAGAAGTTGAACAGGTTCGTACGACGCTTCACCTTACAAAAGACAATTTCTTCCTGCTCGGGCATTCCTGGGGTGGCATACTTGCCATGGAATATGCTTTGAAATACCAGGACAACATGAAGGGACTTATCATCAGCAACATGATGAGCAGCGCTCCCGATTATGGTAAATATGCAGAAGATGTACTGGCAAAACAATTCGATCCGAAAGTACTTGATAGGATCAGGCAGATAGAAGCAAAAAAAGATTTCTCCAATCCAAAATACATGGAGCTGCTATTGCCACATTTTTATGCGAAGCATATCTGCCGCATTCCGCTCGACCAATGGCCTGAGCCCGTTAACAGGTCATTCTCGAAAATGAACCAATCCTTATATGTTACCATGCAGGGCCCGAGTGAATTCGGCGTTTCAGGTAAACTCGTTAACTGGGATGTAAAAGACCGCTTGAAAGAAATAAAAGTTCCTACGCTTACCATTGGAGGCACACATGACACCATGGATCCCGAACACATGAAATGGATGAGTACACAGGTGCAACACGGCAGGTTTTTACTTTGCCCGAACGGAAGCCACATGGATATGTATGATGACCAGTCGCATTATTTCCCCGGCTTGCTGAGTTTTGTAAAAGATGTAGATGAAGGAAAGATGAAATAATACAGCCGGCTTTTCTTTCACTGTATTCAGGCTCGTATGCGTGGATCAACTTTGCGATAAAGGAAATCCGCAGCAATATTAATGAGTATGAATATGCATGCACTGAAAAGAACCGATCCCATCACTACCGGGTAATCCAGTTTTTCGAGGGCATCAACCGTTACTTTACCGATACCTTTCCAACCGAAAATATATTCAATGAAAAATGCACCGGCCAGTAATTCTGCAAACCAACCTGTTATGGCTGTTATCACCGGGTTAAGTGCATTGCGGAGCGCATGCCTGGAAATAACCTCGAACTTACTGAGGCCTTTGGCATAAGCTGTGCGGATATAATCCTGGCTCAATACATCCAGCATTGAACTGCGTGTGAGTTGCGTAATAATAGCCAATGGCCGTATGCCAAGGGTAAAAGCCGGCAGTATAAGGTTGCGGAGATTGAGATACTTCTCTCCTGTTACTTCATCAATTTCAAAAAGGCTGCCTGTAAGATTGAGGCCTGTATAATCATGCAGCAGCATACCAAACACCCACGCAATAATGATCGCCATGAAAAAAGATGGCGCTGATATGCCTGCCACACTACTGATGATGGCTGTATGGTCCATCCAGCTGTCTTTTTTTACAGCAGCAATGATACCCAGTGTAATGCCAACCACACAGGCGAACAACATGGCTGTAAAGGCAAGCACGAGGGTTCCGGGCAAGGCATCGGTTAAAACGGAGCTTACTGTTTTTTTACTTTGATAACTCTTACCCAGGTAAGGAAATTTGATCACGAGTTTTGTTGATGAGCCGAAGAAAAGGCCTTTGATCTCTTTCCGACTGATCTCTTCCCGGGCATAAAAACTTACCGGCGAAATATCATTCAGGTAAAGAACGAATTGTTTCCAGCGGGGTTGATCCAGGTGAAGATCTTTCCGGATGTT
>JAFDXA010000304.1 GCA_018268185.1 Bacteroidota bacterium | reverse complement strand
CGGTTGATGTTAACAGGCAGAAAAATCAGCAAGCATTACGGCAATCTTCATGTACTGAAATCGGTTGATATCGAGATCAACAAGGCCGAAGTGGTAAGTATTGTAGGTTCATCTGGCGCCGGAAAAAGCACGTTGCTGCATATCCTTGGTACGCTCGACAAACCCGATGGCGGCGAAATAACACTGAACGGCCAACGGGTAGATAAATTAAGCGGCAAGGCTTTGTCCAGGTTCAGAAATAAGAACATGGGCTTTATTTTTCAATTTCACCACTTGCTGCCCGAATTCACGGCCATTGAAAACGTATGCATCCCGGGTTGGATTGCCGGAAATAAAAAGAAAGAAACGGAAGATCGTGCGGCAGAACTGCTCACAATGCTCGGATTGAAAGACAGGTTCGGTAACAAACCCAGCCAACTCTCCGGTGGAGAACAACAACGGGTAGCAGTAGCCCGTGCCCTGGTAAACAAACCGGCAATCATCATGGCCGATGAGCCAACCGGGAACCTCGATTCTGCCAATGCCAAAGACCTGCACCAACTTTTTGTTGACCTGAGAGATAAATACCAGCAAACATTCCTCATCGTAACACACAATGAACAGCTCGCCGCTATGAGCGACCGGGTATTGCACATGAAAGACGGTAAGATAATAGAGAATGGGTAGAAGATAAAGAAGGGTTGAAGCTATGGACCTCCGGAAAAAAAGACAAGTTTAACTTAACTGTTTAACAAAGCTTCCAATCGTATCGCAAGCTTTTCTTCATTTGGCAGCATCGCTTTTTCAAGAATGATATTCATGGGAACAGCAGGAAGATCCAAAGCTCCCATTACTTCAACAGGTGCATCCAGGTTTCTGAAACAGGCTTTCGAAATTCTTCCCGCCAACGCTTCAGCAAAAGAATTGTACTGTTGTTCTTCTGTAAGGATAAAACATTTACCATGTTTTCTTACAGAAGCAAAAACGAGTTCTTCATCTAAGGGGAATAAAGTGCGGAGATCGATCACTTCAATCTGCCCCGGGAATTTTTTAGCAGCCGCTTTGGCCCAATAAACCCCCATTCCGTAAGTGATCACACAACAGCTTTCACCGGATTGAATTTTATTATCAGCAGCCTGCAACACAATATTCCCTTTTCCAAGTGGAATGATGTAATCACGGGAAGGCTCTGTTGTTTTTGCTTCTTCTGTACCCGGAACCTTGCTCCAGTATAAACCTTTATGTTCAAGCATTACAACAGGATTGGGATCGAGGAAGGCTGCTTTCAGCAAACCTTTCATATCCGCAGTATTGGAAGGATATACAATCTTGATTCCTTTGATGGTAAGTAAAGTGCTTTCAACACTTCCGCTGTGATAAGGCCCGCCACCACCATAAGCTCCTATTGGAACACGGATAAGTGTTTGTACGGGAAACTTGCCGCAGCTCAGGTAACAGCTTTTCGAGATCTCTGTTACCAGTTGATTCAACCCAGGGTAAATATAATCAGCGAATTGTACTTCCACGATCGGTTTTAATCCCACCGCACTCATACCAACAGTTGAACCGATGATGTAGGCTTCCTGTATGGCCGTATTGAAAACACGGTGATCTCCGAACTGTTCGGCCAGTGTTGCCGCTTCACGAAATACGCCACCCAGTCTTCTGCCAACATCCTGTCCGTATAACAATGCTTCCGGATGATCTTCCATGATTTCCCTGATGGCAAACAAAGCAGCATCCACCATCAATACCTTTTCTTTATTTGATGGCGATCTTTCGCCTTTTTCAACAGTAACGGGAGTTGGAACAAAAACATGATCGGTAACAGTGGCGGGATCGGGCTCTGGTGAATTTACTGCCTTTTCAAAATCCGATTTTACGAGCTCAGCAGCCTGCTGTTCTATTTCTTCAAGCATGGACGCTTCAATGCCATGCTCAAGTAACAATGACTTTAATTTAGGACCAGGATCGTCTTGTTGATGTTTGGCCAGGTCTTCATCTGTTCTGTAAAATTCTTTGCGAACACCACTTGTATGATGACCAAGCAGCGGCACTTTAGCGTGAACGAGATAAGGCTTCCTATTCTTTCGTACAAAATCAACCACTTCCTGCATCGCCGTACAGCTTTCTACAAAATCACTGCCGTTGATGCTTATTCTTTCGATGCCTTTGAATCCTTCGATGAATTCATATGCATTGGTTGTTCTCGCTTCTGCAGAAGAAACACTGATACCCCAATCGTTATCTTCCACGAGGTAAATAATGGGTAACTGGTGCAGTGCGGCAAACTGGAATGCCTCACTTACTTCGCCTTCGGTAACGGATGCATCGCCGAGGCAACAGATAACTACCGGAGCCTCTCCATTGGGCCCGGTTTTATAAAGCGTGGAGCTGGTCTTTTCAAGAAATTTAATACCCTGAGCCACGCCGGTTGTAGGAATAGCCTGCATTCCGGTAGCGCTGCTCTGGTGAATGATCTGTGGTTTGTCGATGCCCCTGTAATTGGGGTGGTTGTAATATTCCCTGCCGCCGGTAAAAATATCGCCTCCCTTTGCCAGTAACTGAAGCATCAGTTGATAGGGTTCAAAACCAAGTCCAAGCATGATGCTTTCATCCCGGTAATACGGACTCACATAATCGCAAGGTAATAGCTGAAAGGCGGTGGCTAACTGGATGGCTTCATGCCCACGGGAAGTGCTGTGAACATATTTGCAGATGCTGCGATTGGCTTCATAGGTTTATGCCATGTTACTGGCAGTACACATGAGCCGGTAGGCTCTCAGCAAAGTTTCTGTATCAATTGACATCGCAGGAAACAAACAATCAGCCGGAACGCAAGCATTGTTTCCGGCTGATCATTATAATATTATTGCATTTTGAATGATTCGAGGAATTTCGTTGTGAAGTTTCCGCTTCTGAAATTCTCGTCTTTCATCAGTTGTAAGTGGAATGGAATGGTTATTTTCACCCCTTCGATCCCGTATTCCCTCAGTGCCCTGCTCATTGTATCGATGGCTTCGGCACGGGTTTGTGCAACCGCAATGAGTTTACCGATCATACTGTCGTAATAAGGCGGAATAACATACCCCGCATATACATGGCTGTCTACCCGAACACCATGTCCACCCGGCTGGTGTAAAACCGTGATCTTACCCGGTGATGGCCTGAAATCGTTGTATGGATCTTCTGCATTGATACGGCATTCGATCGCATGCATTTCGGGAATATAGTTTTTGCCGGATATTTTTTCTCCCATGGCGATCTTTATCTGTTCTTTGATCAGGTCGTAATTGATCACTTCTTCCGTAACGCAGTGTTCTACCTGGATACGGGTGTTCATTTCCATGAAATAGAAATTACGGTGTTTATCAACCAGAAACTCTATCGTTCCAACACTTTCATAGCTAATGGCCTTGGCAGCTTTGATGGCAGCTTCACCCATTTTTGCACGAAGATCATCCGTCATAAACGGTGAAGGAGATTCTTCCACGAGTTTTTGGTGACGACGTTGAATTGAGCAATCCCTTTCGCTCAGGTGGCATGCATTTCCGTACTGGTCGCCTGCAACCTGTATCTCAATATGGCGGGGTTCTTCCACGAATTTCTCCATGTAAATACCATCGTTCTTGAAAGAAGCGGCGGCTTCCATCTTGGCTGTTTCGAAAGCTTTTTGTATTTCAGATTCTTCCCATACCACACGCATTCCCTTTCCGCCTCCGCCTGCTGTGGCTTTCAGTATTACCGGATAGCCGATCTCTTTGGCTGATTTTTTGGCGTGCTCAATACTTTCAAGCAAGCCCTCCACACCGGGAACAACCGGAACTCCGGCTTTGATCATGGTTTCTTTTGCCGTGATCTTATCTCCCATGGCATTGATCATGTCGGGAGTGGGGCCGATGAATTTAATATTGTGATCGCCGCAGATCTTGGCAAACTTGCTGTTCTCGGCAAGGAATCCGTAACCGGGATGGATGGCATCAGCATTGGTTATCTCAGCAGCGGCCATGATGTGAGCCATGTTGAGGTAACTGTCTGCGCTGGCGGGTTTACCAATACATACGGCTTCGTCGGCAAATTTTACGTGCAGACTGTCTTTATCAGCAGTTGAATAAACGGCAACCGTTTTAATGCCCATTTCTTTACAGGTGCGAAGGATGCGTAAAGCAATTTCACCCCTGTTGGCAATTAATATCTTTTTAAACATTCTTATTAATTTGAAGGTTTGAAAATGAGAAAATGTGAAAATGATGGCAGTTTTCTACCGGGATCATTTTACAGGATCATCAAGTTCAAATTAGTTTGGTTCTACGAGGAATAAAGGCTGGTCGTATTCAACCGGGCTGGCATCTTCAACCAGCACTTTTACGATCTTACCTTTTATTTCACTTTCGATTTCGTTGAAGAGTTTCATGGCTTCAATGATGCAAACCACTTTACCCGGACTAACCTCATCGCCAACGTTCACGAAGATCGGTTTGCCTGGTCCGGCCTGGCGATAGAAAGTTCCGATCATCGGGCTTTTAATAGTAACCAGGTTATCCTGCTTGGGCGCAGCTTCCTGTTTGGGTGCTGCCGGGGCTTGTGCTGCTGCAACAGGTGCCGGAGCAGGCGCAGCAGCCATGGCAGGCGCTGAAGAAATAGGTGCTACTATATGCTGTACTGGATCTTTCTTTTGTTTGATGGTGATTTTTGTTCCGTCTTCCTCAATGGTTATTTCTCCAATGGATGTCTTGTTGATGAGTTTTACAAGCTCCTGAATTTGTTTGATGTCCATGTGTAAGTTGTTAAAAGGTTAATTGGGATATAGAAACGGGCAGCTAAGATAGGGATTACTTATTCAAATTAACAAGAATTGATTTCCGGATTTTTTGAATTTCTGGCTAAAATCGACCAAAAATGCTCAAAAATGGGCTAAAATCGGGGCGAAATCATAGTTTTTCGGGAAAATAAAAAAGGCGACCCCGAAAGACCGCCTTGTTATTTTGTACTGGGATATGAATTATAATCCCATTTTCTTTTTCAGGTTTTCATCGATGGCATCGAGGAATTCTTCTGTATAGAGGTAATGATCTCCATGATTAACCTTGTTGCCATGAATGCATACAGCCAGGTCTTTTGTCATCTTACCGCTTTCAACGGTTTCTATACAAACAGCTTCGAGGGCATTACAGAAGTCGATCAAAGCCTGGTTATTGTCCAGCTTACCACGGAAAGCAAGTCCCCTTGTCCAGGCAAAAATAGATGCTATCGGGTTGGTGCTGGTTGGTTTCCCGGCCTGGTGGTCGCGGTAGTGGCGGGTAACAGTACCATGGGCAGCTTCAGCTTCCATGGTTGAGCCATCAGGAGTAACCAATACCGAGGTCATGAGCCCAAGGCTTCCGAACCCCTGAGCTACCGTATCACTCTGAACGTCGCCATCGTAGTTCTTACAAGCCCACACAAAATTACCGTTCCACTTGAGGGCGCTGGCAACCATGTCGTCGATAAGCCTGTGTTCGTAGGTGATACCGGCTGCATCGAATTGCGCTTTGAATTCGTTCTGGTAGATATTTTCAAAGATGTCTTTAAAACGACCGTCGTATTTTTTCAGAATGGTATTCTTGGTTGAGAGATACAGAGGCCATTTTTTGCTCAGGGCCATGTTAAAGCAACTGCGGGCAAAACCCATGATGCTTTCATCTGTGTTGTACATGGTCATGGCTACGCCATCTCCTTTATAATTGTAAACTTCGAACACCTGAGGTTCGCCACCACCTTCGGGGGTGAAGGTCATGGTAAGCTTTCCTTTCCCTTTGATCACGGTATCGGTAGCACGGTACTGGTCGCCGAATGCATGACGGCCTACGATGATCGGCGCTGTCCAGTTGGTAACCAGCCTTGGTACGTTCTGCATAACAATTGGTTCCCTGAAAACTGTTCCGTCGAGGATGTTCCTGATGGTTCCGTTCGGGCTTTTCCACATTTGTTTCAGGTTAAACTCCTTTACACGGGCCTCATCAGGTGTAATGGTTGCACATTTGATGCCTACACCGCAGGCTTTGATGGCATTGGCTGCATCAATGGTAACCTGGTCGTTGGTTTCATCGCGGTACTCCATGCCAAGATCAAAATACTGGATGGGTACATCTATATATGGAATGATAAGTTTGTCTTTGATAAATTTCCAGATGATCCTTGTCATCTCATCACCGTCTAACTCAACAACGGGGTTGGTAACTTTTATTTTAGCCATTGGTTTATTTTTTTGCGAAAGTACAATATTAAGGGATATGAGGATGCTGGATGCTGGATGCTGGATGCTGGATGCTGGATGCTGGATGCTGGATGCTGGATGCTGGATGCTGGATGCTGGATGCTG
>JAFDXA010000303.1 GCA_018268185.1 Bacteroidota bacterium | reverse complement strand
GTGTCGAGAGATTGATCGATGGTTGAATTCTTTGCATCTACATTAGAATAAAAGGCAAGGTTGAGCGAAAATTTATTTTTGAATGTAATGTCGTCAGTGGCATAGATCTGTGAGTTGAGGTAATTCCTGTCGGCATATTCAAACTCTACCTGTATGCGCCTGTCTTTGGTGATAAGCCTTTTCGGTGTGAATGTAAGTTCGGCGGTATTATAATTGATGGTATAATCCTGGTCTTCGCCCCTTTGCAGCAATTCACCGTCGATGAAAACCCTTTCTGTTCCGGCCAGCACAACAAAATACAATTCGTTGTTTGCTCCTTTCAAACGGTAAGGTCCCTGGTTTCCTTCCAGCGGCGTTAATATATTTCTTGTGAATTTACCTTTTGCCACGGCGCCGCTCAACAGGAATGAATTATCTATTCCTTTGCTGATCTTATTATCCGTAAGAAATGAAACGCCTTGCAAACGTTTGTAGAACTTCAGGAAATAATTTTTGCTTTCTCGTATATCGATATCCCCGAAATTGGCCTGCCATTTCTTTTTCTTCACCTGCAGGTAAATGCGGTCAAAATCGCGGAGATCCTGTGTGTTTCCTTCGGGCTGAACGGGCAGGTTGTTGTCTGTTACGGCAGCAGTGAGTTCCAGGCTATCGCCGATAAAACCACTGAGTTGCAGGTTCATGGTTGAGTTCACCACGGCATCCTGGCTGTTCCCGAAAGAGATAGCCCTGCCGATGCTTCCTTCAGATTGTATATTCCCGAAATCAACCAGAGGGTTATTCTGTTTTGAATTGTTGCGAACGGTAAAAGGTTTCTCTTCAATAAAATTATACCGGATGCTGTCGAAATTATACCGCCTTGCCACCGCATTCAGTTTTACCGGGAACACACGGTACATGATCCATACACTATACTGGTTGGGTTTGTTGATCCAGTACAACACGGCATTTACTTCATCTATGCGGTAATCCGTAGCCGGGATATTTAAAACTGAAAAAGTATTGGGAGCAATGCTGCTGCTGTCGAGTTTAAGTGGCGATATCCTGGCAGAAATGTATTTCCTCCTGAGGTTCGACAATGATGCCGGGTTCCTTTGGGCGAAAACCGATTGCAGTATCAGCAGGGTAAGCGATAGCAGGTATATCCTTTTGTTGTTCAAATCTAACGGGGTGGTTCCTTAAAATTAGTATTTAACGGGGGTTCTTTGAAAAAATTGGCGCTTGTAATTTGGCTGCAAAGGCACAAAGTCACGAAAAGCGTAATTATTTTAGCTATTTATTATGTTAGTGGCGTCAAAAACAAGATGCTATTTTAGCTATTAATGCTGCAAATAAAAATACCCTCCAACAGGAAGGTATCTTACTGATTTACCAGAAATTTGTTATCAATCTTCCGAATTCATCCCCGCTCTCAGGAACTCCCTGTTCATCCTGGCAATGTTTGCCACGGAGATACCTTTAGGACATTCAGCTTCGCAGGCATACGTATTGGTACAGTTGCCAAAACCTTCTTTGTCCATTTGGGCCACCATGTTCAGTGCCCTGGTTTCTCTTTCCGGCTGTCCCTGTGGCAACATAGACAGTTGAGATATCTTGGCAGAAACGAACAACATGGCGCTTCCGTTCTTGCAGGTGGCCACACAGGCTCCGCAACCAATACAGGCGGCTGCATCAAAAGCAGCATCAGCATCTTTTTTATCTATCGGAAGTGCATTCGCATCCTGGGCGTTTCCCGTATTTACACTGATATAACCTCCGGCCTGTATGATCCTGTCGAAAGCCGTACGATCCACCACCAGGTCTTTGATCACCGGGAAAGCCTTGCTCCTCCAGGGTTCTACCACAATGGTATCGCCGTCTTTAAAAGCCCGCATGTGCAACTGGCAGGTGGTATTCTTCTGCCATGGGCCGTGTGCCTGTCCATTGATGTACATGCTGCAGGCACCGCAGATACCTTCACGACAGTCGTGATCGAAAGCGATCGGGTCTTTTCCATCCCTGATCAACTGCTCATTCAGTACGTCAAAAAGTTCCAGGAAACTCATTTCCGAAGAAATGTCTTTTACCTGGTAGCTTTCGAAACTTCCATTGCTCTTTCCGTTTTTCTGACGCCACACTTTCAGTGTTAAGTTCATGTTGTAGTGTTCCATATATACAATTTGGAAATGTGATAATGTGAAAATGTGATAATTAATAAGCAATTACCATGAGCTCATTTTCAAATTTCCACATTGATTAATTTTCAAATAAGATTATTTATAACTCCTCTGGCTTGGTTTTACTATCTCGAAACTAAGTGGTTCTTTATGCAATTCCCAGGCATTATCTCCTTTCATTTCCCAGGCAGCCACATAGCTGAAGTTTTCGTCGTCGCGTTTTGCTTCGCCATCTTCGGTCTGGCTTTCTTCCCTGAAGTGTCCGCCGCAACTCTCATTCTTGTTCAGTGCATCCATGCACATCAGCAATCCCAGTTCAATGAAATCGGCCACACGGCCTGCCTTATCCAGTTCCGGATTGAATTCATTGATATCTCCCGGGATCTTCACATCTCGCCAGAATTCTTCTTTCAGTTGTTTTATTTCTTCGATCGCTGTTTTCAATCCCTGTTCGTTACGGGCCATGCCGCATTTATCCCACATGATCTTTCCCAGCCGCTTGTGCATGCTCTCAACACTTTGTGAACCCTTTATGTTCATCAACCTGTTGATCCGGTCGCTAACTTCTTTTTCAGCCTGCTCAAATGCAGGGTGATTGGTAGGGATAGAAGCTGTACGGATTTCATCAGCGAGGTAATTACCCAGTGTATATGGAATCACAAAATAACCATCAGCAAGCCCCTGCATCAAAGCGGAAGCTCCCAGCCTGTTGGCTCCGTGATCACTGAAATTTGCCTCGCCTAAAGAATAAAGGCCCGGAATGGTGGTCTGCAATTCGTAATCAACCCAAAGCCCGCCCATGGTATAGTGAACCGCCGGGTAGATCCTCATCGGTGTTTCGTAAGGATTTTCGCCGGTGATCTTTTCATACATTTCAAAGAGATTGCCGTATTTCTCGGCAACTACTTTTTTACCGAGTTCCAGTATCGTAGCGCTGTCGGCATTTTCATTCCCGGTTTTTCCGGCTTCTGTTTTTCCATAGCGGATGATGGCATCTTTAAAATCAAGGTAAACAGCCATCTTGGTTGTACCTACGCCATAACCTTCATCACATCTTTCTTTAGCAGCCCTAGAAGCCACGTCGCGGGGCACAAGGTTACCAAAGGCCGGGTACCTTCTTTCGAGGTAGTAGTCGCGTTCCTCTTCCGGTATGTCAACAGCTTTCCTGTTATCGTCTTTCTTTTTAGGAACCCAAATACGTCCATCGTTACGCAGACTCTCACTCATCAAAGTAAGTTTACTTTGGTGGTCGCCGCTAACCGGTATACAGGTCGGGTGGATCTGGGTAAAACAAGGATTACCGAAGTAAGCTCCTTTTTTATGTGCTTTCCACGCAGCGGTAACATTACTGCCCATGGCATTTGTACTCAGGTAAAAAACGTTTCCGTACCCACCGGTGCAGAGCAATACGGCATGGCCGAAGTGGCGCTCCAGTTCCCCGGTTACGAGGTCCCTGGCGATGATGCCCCTCGCCTTTCCATCTATCATTACCACATCCAGCATTTCGTGGCGTGAATACATTTTAACGGTTCCGAGGGCCACCTGCCTTTCGAGGGCGCTGTAGGCACCGAGCAACAACTGCTGACCGGTTTGCCCGGCTGCATAGAATGTACGTTGTACCTGCGTACCGCCAAAGGAGCGGTTGCTCAGCAAACCACCATACTCACGGGCAAAGGGAACGCCCTGCGCCACGCATTGATCAATGATGGAAGCACTCACTTCTGCAAGCCTGTACACATTGCCTTCACGGGCACGGTAATCGCCACCCTTTACAGTATCATAGAACAAGCGGAAAACAGAGTCGCCATCGTTCTGGTAATTTTTGGCGGCGTTGATACCACCCTGCGCTGCGATGCTGTGTGCACGGCGCGGACTATCCTGGAAACAAAATGCTTTTACCTTATAACCCATTTCTCCCAATGAAGCCGCAGCAGATGCACCTGCCAGCCCTGTTCCCACAACGATCACTTCCAGTTTACGCTTATTGGCGGGGTTCACCAGTTTTACATGCCCTTTATAGTAGTTCCACTTTTCGCTCATTTCGCCCTGTGGAATCTTTGCATCTAAAGCCATAGTTATTTTATTAAATGGTAATTCGCTTATTATTATTTTTTATAAAGACAGCAGGCTTACTTTTTCTGGCGTCCCTGCCTGACTGCGTCACGCAGGCAGGGCACACTTGTACAGCAGGCCATTGATCAGCATTCATTAACTCACCCAGCCCATATACATCGCTACCGGCATAGAAGCAAATAGCAGGCAGATGATCACCGAGTACAGCACACCGATCGTATTGATGATGGGTGTGTATCTTTTATGGTTAACCCCGAAAGTCTGGAATGCACTCTGGAAACCATGCAGGAGGTGCCAGAAGAGTGAGAATACGCCCAGTACATAAATGATCACTACCACGATATTGTTCTGGAATACTACCAGCATTTCTTTGTAAAGGTTGTGTGCTTCCTGTCCGGCGTAGCTGGGCAGGCTTGTTTCTTCCAGTGCATGGATGCTTCCCAATCCGCCCATGCGTGAAGGAACCCAGAAATGATAAAGATGCAGCACCAGGAAAAGCAGGATCAGTGTTCCCAGCAGGCCCATACTGCGGCTGTACCATTTGCTGTTTTTTTCTGCTTTGTTCACAGCGTATTTAACCGGGCGGGCCGCATTGTTCTGCGAAACCAGCATCAGACCCTGAACGATGTGCAGCAGGAGGAAAAGGAACAGACCGATCTCCATGGTGCGGATGATGAGGTTTGTACCCATGAAATGCGCCCAATGGTTGAACGTATCGCCGCCATCATTGAAAAAGATCATGGCGTTGAGGCCGCAGTGAACGATCAGGAAAGTTATCAGGAATAAGCCTGTAAGGCCCATTGTGAATTTTTTACCGAGAGAGGAAGTAAAAAAATGTTTCCACGTCATATAGCAAAGTTGAAATTAGTTGGTGCTGCAAAAATACAACAGTATGCGCCAAATATATAACTTATTAAAAGTTTTTATGCCATAACCTCCGGAAACTTAAACAGTTGCTCAATCCAGCCGTTTTTGCATCTCGTGATCTATCAGTTGGAATATCACTTCCGGTTTTAGCGTACGCCATTGCGGTAGTTCTATCAGCTCAATGTAGTTGGTTAACCGTGCTTTTTTGAAATCGTATTTGCTTTGCTCGGGCATGTCGAGCAGCACTACCCAGCCGTGTTCGTCTTCCAGTTGCTCCCTCCACTCTTCATAATAGCTGTCGTCGCTGCTGTGAAAGTTGAGTACGTTCTCGGCTACAAAAATGAATTTGCTGATGCCCTGGTAATGGAGTTGGTCGGTTATGTCGCGGCGCAGGGTCATGATATCATTCTCAATAGCATCATTCCATTCTCCCAGTAATTCAATGATGGCAAAATGCAGGTCATAATCCACGAAAAGAATTTTCATGTAGAGGGTACGGGAACCGAAATCATCCCACTGCGGATGTATGTAATAATTGTAGAGGGTTTGGGAATATTCAAATTCGCTGTAGGAACGGCCATAGAACGGCGAGCGGCTGTCTTCTTCCGCTGCATATAAATGTCGCCAGTTGTAAAATGGTTCTATGTCCTGCATAATCGTTTATCCGGGCAAATGTAGAGAATAAATGAATGGTGAATGATGTGGGAATGTGAGCATGTGAGAATGTGTAAATTTCAAAATTAGTTTTGCGCAGTGTTGGAACTCTTTGTTTTAATGGCAAACCTTTGCCTTTAAATTTCTTAACTG
>JAFDXA010000302.1 GCA_018268185.1 Bacteroidota bacterium | reverse complement strand
CATCACATAAGATGCAGTTTTGTAAAATTGCGGCTGGAGGGAAAAAATCTAAGCAACATATCGCTACCAATCTTAAGTTAAATGGGTTGACAGATAATTTACCCGCCAGCGGAGTTCTGGCTACGCCGCTTAGTGCCGCTGGCTTCTTTGTAGTTTAAGTAAAAATCCTCATCTTTATTAGCAGCGGCAACCGGGCGGACGAGCTATAAATTCCGCAACTTCGCAAAGCTGCCGCCGTTGTGCGAATTGTTTAATTGGCATTTAGTTTTAAAAAAACATTCTTACCTTAGCAAAAATGAATTTTACAGATAAACATATCATAAACTCCTATACCACACTTATAGATAGTCTCAATTCGTCTACAAAGATTGAGTTAATAGAGACATTGACTAAATCCCTAAAGAAAGAGAAAAAATCAAAAGAAGACTTATTCTATAAGTCCTTTGGTGCATTTTCTTCTTCAAAGTCTGCTAGTTTAATTCTTAAAGAAATCAAATCAAATCGAAAATTTAGACGCAAAGACATTAGTTTATAATGAAATATCTTCTCGACACTAACACTTGCATATTTTTTCTCAAAGGCAAATTGAATCTTGATGAAGTAATAAAAGAAAAAGGACTTGAAAATTGTTTTATTTCTGAAATAACTGTTGCTGAATTACGATTCGGAGCGGAGAATAGCGAAAACCCGAGTAAATCAAATAGAGCTGTCGATTCTTTTGTTTCTGGGATTACCATTATTCCAATTTATGGTTCTATCAAACGCTATGCAAAGGAAAAAGTGAGATTAAGAAAATTAGGCACCCCAATAAATGATGAATTTGATTTACTTATAGGTGTTACTGCCGTCGAAAACAAACTAATTCTAGTTACAGATAATTCCAAGCATTTTGCTTCAATCTCTGGTATTAAACTTGAAAATTGGTTCAAGAGGAAATAAACAAATCGCACAACAACAGCATTGAGCGCAAACTGGGCAGACGGAAGTAAAATCAACTACAACTCATTATCAACCTTCAGTTAATCGGCTTGACAAATAACCAAACCGCCGGCAGTTTTTGGCTACGCTCCCAGTGCTGCCGGCTGGCTTTGTGGTTTAGTCAAAATTCCTCATCTTTATTAAGCATTCGCAACCGGGCAGACAACGCAACTATTCCCAGCTTGCGTCAATGCACGTACGTTAGCTGTCGCCGCTTTTGAAACCCTTCACTTTAGTTGTACGCAATTGCATTTGGCCTGTTGCTTTCGTCTCTACGATCAGTTTCTGTCAATTTCTATCAAGCATCATTCAGGATGGCTCCCAACTTTTTTAAAACTCTTTTCAATTTCGTAGTTCTTGGCTTGGCCAAAACTCAACTATGCGGCACAGCTAACATAAAAATTGCCGCAATTCGGGCAGACAATTATATTCTCGGCTGTTAGGCGCAACTCATCTTCAGTTAAATGGCTTGACAGTTAATTTACCCGCCAGCGGAGATCTGGCTACGCCGCTTAGTGCCGCCGGCTTCTTTGTAGTTCAAGTAAAATTCCTCATCTTTATTGGCAGCAGCACCGGGCAGACAAAGCAACAAATTCCCAAACTGCGGCAATTTTTTGCCGTTAGCCGCAACCTTAATGCAGCCCTTCTTTCAAATATTAAAATGACACTGAAAAATAATTTAAAATTTATCGCTTGGACTTTACTATGGGCAGTTCTTCCTCTTTTGGTTTTCTTAATAGTCATAATAATCAATCAAGATGAAACCAAAAGCATTGAAATTGGAAAAACATTTTTCGCAACTGTAATTTTCTCCTGTTGTATCTCGTTCCTAACTGTACCTGGATTGTTACTACATCTCAAATACTATCTGACTGACAAAAATAAAAGTATCCGTTTTCGTCCAACATATGTGGAAATAACCGACAAATCTAATCTATACAAAATCTATTTCAAACAGATCTCAAAAATCGAAAGGCATCAAGTCAGCTGGTCGCTCAGAAGATTTCCTTGGAGTGAATATGGATATGTAAAAATTATTCTAAACACAAATGAATTTTATAGTTTCAACTGTCTGACACATGACCTTATTTCCAGTGTTGCCAAATTCCAGCAACAAAATATTCCTATAAAAGATTATAGTGAAATATATCCTTGGATTTCAAAAGGCAGCGGCTAACAACAGCATTGAACGCAAACTGGGCGGACGGAAGTGAAATCAACGACAAATCACTACCAATCTTCAGTAAATCGGCTTGACAAGTAAACATGCCGCCGGCAGTTTTTGGCTACGCTCCTAGTGCTGCCGGCTGGCTTTGCGGTTTAGTCAAAATTTCTCATCTTTAATAAGCATTTGCAACCAGGCTGACGAGCTATAAATTCCCAGCTTGCGTCAATGCTCGAACGTTGTATGTCACCCTAAACGAGCATCCTACTAAAATTCAAACTAACATGATTTTGCCAAGCTACCCTACGCAATTTTTAGCACATTGCAAGGCACACAAAGCCGACACACATACGCTAACCTTGCAAAGAGCAAAAAATGCCAACGCACTGCCCACCCACCCAGGCTAACGAATATCTATCGTCATAGGTTCAACACTTTAGCAGCATCTCTACTTTGCAGCCGCCGTTAATAATCCTGAAAACTGCACGGCCAGTCCTCCTGACAATCCGCTGAATTTACCGTTTGTTATTCCAACTGTATTTTCATTGTTCCTGAAATTTGTAAATCTGTACCCTGCGTTGGTTTTTAGTGATACATTATCAGAGAGGTTGAAATTGACAGAAAAAGATGGCTCAATAAAAAAGAAATACCCAGGTTGACAAAGCCTTTTATCCAGTTGAACATATTCTGGCGCTTGTTTGGAAAGGCTGTTCCATGTAAAGTTTCTTTCCGCTTTTCCCCAACCAGTGTTTAATCCTACAGCCGGACTGATTGCTTTTAATGGTCTGAATACATACTCAAAACTCAATCCTGTGTAATTAAATTCCCAATGTGATGTTTCATTTTTGATGGGTTGATAGGATGCGTCTTTCAAAAATCTTTCATTGAGGCAAAAGTTTGCTACCACACCTGAAAAAAATCGTTCATTAAAAAATAATCCAATGGAAGGCTGTATCATTGCGGCAATGCTTTTATCAACCTTAGTGATGTTCATGCCTGCTTTTGAAACTATCCTAACCGCTGCGGCTTTACTAAGGATGGTTTTCTTCTCAGGATTTTTTGTTTGCTGGGCACTTGCAGTAAAACATACTACAGCAAGTAAAAAACTAAAAAATGGTCTCTTTGTACTCATAATATAAATTTAGTACAAACCTACTCTCTGATTTGGCCTGACGGAAGCCAATATCTGTAAACCGGCTGGATTGGTCTGTGAGATGTGCAACTTCAGTTGGACAGTTAAAAAGAACGGTTCACAGAAATGTGCAAAAAGAATAACAAAGTCATAGTAATTTTATACAGAATAAAAAGCAGATGTATGCAAAACGTCCTTAACAGTTTTTGCTGCAAAAGCAAGTTGTCATTTCATGTTGTTTATTGTATGAAATATCTGATTAATGATTGAAAGTTTAACTAAACAAATATTTCCCAAAGTAAAAACTATACATAAAGTACTTTTTGTCTCTATCGCCAGTATAGTATTAGTTATTATCACTTTTTTTCAGGACATAGCATCTATGACTGTAAAGGGCCAGCCGATTTATTACTGGCAAACATTTATCTTTCATATCAAGTGGCTTTTGTGGATTCCCTTTTTCTTTGTGGCCTTATGGTTTGCAAAAAAAGTTCCGGTTGATTTAAAAAGATTTTCTCGGGGCATTTTTCGTCATATGGGAATAGCGGTTGTTTTTACTGTGCTGTTTGATGTTGCTATGACACTGTTAATGCTATTGCTCGTCTGGGTATTTTCAGGTGTGTTGTTTGATTATTTCAGCCCTAAAAAATACATTATTGCCAATTGGGTTTATAACTTTCATTACGAAATGCTTATTTACCTTCTGATTGTAACAGCATATAACAGCATTCAGTATATTCTTAAATACAGGGAAGAAGCTATCATTAATCTTTCACTAAAGAATCAAATTGCAACCGCCCAAAATCAATTACTGAAAATGCAGATGCAGCCTCATTTTCTTTTTAATACACATCACTCCATTATCAGCCTTATGTCGCTGAATAAAACCAAAGAGGCTGCAGAAATGCTTACAAAACTCAGTGATTTATTACGGAAGACACTTGACATGCCCAATAAGGAATTTGTGACCCTAAAAGAAGAACTTGATTTGGTAAAGCTCTACTTAGACATTCAGTTGATACGTTTCGGAGACCGGCTTTCCGTCAAGTACAATATACCTGATGAAACGCTGAATAAAAAATTGCCTGTATTCATTATACAACCATTAGTTGAAAATGCAATAAGGCATGGAATAGAACCCGTGTCGGATTCGGGCAATATTAAAATAAGCAGTTTTCTGAAGCACCAGAAATTGCTTATAAATATTGAAGACGACGGTGCTGGTTTTAATAAAAGAGCCGAAAGTAATGGTATCGGGTTAAGTAATATAAGGGAACGGCTGAAAAATCATTTTGGAGATAATTATGCTTTGCAAATCGAGAAAAATGAACCACATGGAACCATCATTGAAATTGAACTGCCACTACTAAATCAAAAAAATTGAATACGATAAGAGTAATTATAGCAGATGATGAAAGGTTGCCGAGAGAATACCTTAAACAGTTGATTGTTGCTTACAGTAATGTTGAGCTACTATGTGAATGCAAAACCGGACTGGAAACAGTCAATGCCATTTTCTCCCATCAGCCCGACCTTGTTTTTTTGGATATTCAAATGCCTGACCTGAATGGATTTGAAGTAATAGAAGAAATAAAGAAGGAAATGAAAATGCCGTTCATCGTATTTACAACAGCTTATGAACAGTTTGCTCTAAAAGCATTTGAAGTTAGCGCAACAGATTATTTACTCAAGCCATTTACAGAAGAAAGATTCAGGGAAGCAGTTAACCGGACACTCGACTTGCTGGAAAAGAACAAACTGTCCGAAACGAATGCAGCCATTGAAGCATTGCTTAAGTTATACAATCAATCAAAGCCTGAAAAGCAAATAGAAGTTTACCCGGCAAGAATTTTAATAAAAGCAAACAGGAAAATGCTTTTTGTAGATGTTGCTGATATTTATTGGCTGGAGGCTTCCGGTGATTATATTAAAGTTCACCTTAAGAGCAATTATTATCTGATAAACGACAGCCTCAATAATTTTGAAAAAACGTTAGACCCGGAAATCTTTATCCGTGTTCATCGTTCCTATATCGTTAATGCAAAATTCATTAAGGAGTTTAAGCCGTATTTCAATGGTGAATATATCCTGTTATTGGCTAACGGACGGGAAGTAAAACTGAGCCGCTCCTATAAGGACATAATTAAAAAGCTTTCTGGCAAAGAACTTTAAATAGGCAATTTCGCTGCCGCAATTTCTTCGCTTCATCGCCCTAAACATTCATCTTACAGATTTTGCATTTTTTAACCAGGGAAATAAGACGGGCTTTGCAGTAAATTATTTTAAAACAAAATTTATTAGCAATGAAAAAATTATTGTGGCTGGCAATCCCTCTTGTGATTGCATCATGCAAGAAAGACCCTGTTAAACCGGATTTGTATGTGAATGGTAAAGTAAGTATCGGTACTTATTCGCTTTCTACCTATAATATTCCCAGAAGCAACGCTAAATACTTAGTGGTTTTTGAAACCGGCTTAGGTGATTTTTCAAAAGTATGGATGGATAGCAAAGTGCCCGACTCCATACAAGCTAACCTTGATGTGGTGTTATACGACAGGGCAGGCTATAATACATCAACTTCTGCCCCTGCACCAAGAGATGTAAACAAAATGAGAAACGATTTGGAACAGGTGGTGAACAAATTTGCCAATGGAAGAAAACTGATTTTTATCGCCCATTCTTTAGGAGGTTTTATAGTGAGGGATTATGCGATAAAAAACCCATCAAAGGTGGCGGCTATTCTTTTTGTTGACCCATCTCATGAATTATACAATGGGTTATTGACGCAGCCATTAGAAGACCAGATATATAGCAGTTTCAAATCTCTTTATGGGGCAAATTTTGGGGGTACCATGGAAGCAAGGGAGCTGATTGAGGATGCACAATACATGACAGCATTACCAAACCTTCCAAATATTCCTGTAACATTATTAACCAGCATGAAGATTGATTCAACACAGGGGCAGGATGCCGCAGACAGACAATTATGGTACGATGCCCATGACGCATTAAAAACAGGGCTTACTGATTTTTCGCATTTCACTACTACAGTATCCGGACATTACATTATGAAAACAGAGCCGGGATTGGTCATTTCAAAAATCAGGGCTTTAGTTTCAAAACTTCCTTAATGAAAAACATAGTAAAAGGGAGCGGTTTTCACACGCCGCTACCTTTTTAAAAAGAATGCCCCCATACTAAACAGCTACTCATTATAACAGCAAACTCATTTCATCATGGAACAAACAACATATCAACCTGGCTCAAGCAGCGACAGACAGGCTTATCTTGACTGGCTTCGGGCTGCTTCTATTTTAGGCGTATTGTTTTTTCATGCTGCCATGCCATTTGTAACCGAGTGGGATTGGCATATAAAGAATAAAGAAACAAGCCAGGTACTCTTAGAGTTCAACTT
>JAFDXA010000301.1 GCA_018268185.1 Bacteroidota bacterium | reverse complement strand
TAGAGCCCCCTGAAGAATGGCTTTTATGAAAGAAGTTTGCCAGTTTGCCGGTTGTATTGTGCGCATAATAATAACCATCCCTGGCCACTGCCAGCAGGGCAGATTTCAGTTCAAACGGGTGTATGTCTTTTTTAAGGAATCCCCTGACCCCTATCTGTAAAAGCCTGATCAAGGCAATTTCAGAATCATACATGGTGAGCACAAGCGTTTTTATTTCAGGATGAATTTTCTGCAGCCACTGTGCTGTTTCATAGCCGTCCATTTCCGGCATATTCAGGTCAAGCAGCACCACATCCGGTATTACACCTGATTCTACGATCCGGGTGAGTTCTTTGCCATTGGATGCCACGCCAACAATTTTGCATTCCTCAAACGAATTGATCAATGTGGCAAGTGCATCACGGAGTAATACATGATCATCTGCCAGCAAAACACTGCATTCTGTTTCACTTGTCTTCATATAAGCGGAATTTCAATATTAATATTTGTACCGGCCCCGGGAATACTATCCAGCAAACATACTCCCTTTAACCAGCCCGCCCTCCGTTTCATATTTGCGATTCCGGTACCGTATGTGTATGGTTGATCAACGGAGAAGCCCTTCCCATTGTCACTGATATTTACCTGTAATAATAATTCCGTGTAGTTGAGTTTAATTTTTATGAGCGTTGCTGCTGCATGTTTCATGATATTGCTGAGGGATTCCTGTATGATACGAAACACTATAAGCTCTCTATGAGAATCCAGGAAAACAGGTTCACCATTTATTTCAAGGCTAATATTGTATAAACTTGACTTTCTCATCTGCTGTACTTCCAGTTCCAATGCCTTAATCAACCCATTGTTAGCTATTACTTCAGCACTAAGGCTTCTGCTGATATCACTCAGATCAATTATGGCATCAGATATTAATGTGACTGAAGTTTGCAATCTTTCGTTTGCATTATTTACTTCCAGTAGGTCAAGAGTATTTAAATGGAGTTTTGCCAGTGTAAGTTTCTGGCCGATATTATCGTGAATTTCACGAGAAATATTTTCAAAAGTTTGTTCCTGAATTTCGATTTGTGATTGAAGTAATTCGTCTCGATGAAGAGCCTTAACTTGTTCCATATCCTTGTAATATAAATTTTGCTTCTGCTTATATTGATAAATCACAAACACAATAAAACTAATCAACATTAGAATTAAACAAATACACACTAAAATGAAAACAATCAAATATTGTGTAGATAAGGATTCCATAAAATTACAATCGAGTTTAAGAACAAAAAATCAATCCAAAGAAAACAATTCAATCACTAGAGAACTAATAACGAATCTTACTATGAACTGAAGTACATAAAAAAGCCTTTATAAAAAACAAATGCATTATACCGTAACACAACATTGCTATGCCTCGAAAAAAATCAACCCAACCTTTTGTTACTAAAATCGAATAAAAGTGATTCTGAAATATCATTACTGGTATTGATATACTCATACAAAATAAGACACCAGTAACTATCCAAAAAGATGGCTCATTTTTTATATTTATATCTGGTGAATTATTAAATAATTTAACAAAGTACAGAATGCAAAAAATGACTAATCCAAAATTGGCAACTGCAGACAACAATCTATTTCTTTTGAACATATCATAACGAAAAAGTAAAAAAATTAAGATTAACATCCCTACAAATTGTAGAAAATAAAAAATGCCTTTTTTTTCATCACACAATAAATTAATACAAAAGAAGCTAAGAAATAAAAAATGAAATAAAACAGAAATATTATTTACAAAATTTCCTATTCCAGAAAAATTGCTATCTGTGTAGTTACCAAGCAAACTCGGAATTACTACAAAAAAACCAACTACAGTATACCAATAAAAATTCTTCATATAATGTGGAAAAACTTCTTTATTGATAAATCTTAAGCTTATTAAAAATGAAGCTATCATACATACATATTGAAATAAGAATAGAACTTGAATTATCATTCCCATAGAAATGTATTGTTGAATTAAAACTATAATTATAGATATAATGTTCTTTTTTTGAAATTTCAATACACAAGAGTATGCCAGTGTTAAATCAGTAGTGAAAGAAAAAACACATCCAAAATCCGTTTTTTTCACCTCGCTTTCCATTCTGCCCACCTCATCTTTACACCGTTGATCCGTACACTATCCATTACCCGATGGGTAAACCCTGATCCGGCGTATAAGTCCTGCGCCGGATCTTTTTATAAATACACGCAAGTAAATATTCAATAAGTTTTTGAATGTATTAAAATAGTAAGCGTTTTGATATTGCCTGGCCAGCTTCAGGCTCTATTAAGCTCTTCCCGCGACCTGGTACATAAACCACCTGGCAAACCAAGTAAAAAGGTTTTCCAAGGTACTCCCTCAACATTTCAATTTTGCGATGATAAGATAGTAAGCACAAAAGTCATTATCATAGCTTACCTGCAAGCAAAATCGCAGAAATATGCTGTTTTTGGGGTGGCATTTAGCTGCTAATCTATTGAAAAACAATCATAATAGTTGTAGCAATTTTTTCTGCAGACCAAAATTTTGCTACAAAAAAACAGGGGTACATTTGTTGTAGCAAAATTTGTGACTAATTGAAATTTTGCTACAAAATTTTCCCTTTCGTTCCGGGCATTTTACAGCTTTTTTATACAAATTGGTCGTTGGTTTTACTGAATTTTAAATAGAAATTCCCACCCAGGGCTGTTTTTGAGCCTGATTTCGGCATCCTCTATTTTCGGCGCTTTAACAAAAAGTGTAAAAAAATGCTCAAATTCCAGGGCATTTCAAAAGTCGGTTAATAAGATTTACTCATGGCTTGCAGTAATCCAAAAGCCCAACCTATACTTCGGGTTGCACAAAGCAAGAATGACGGAAATTCGGCACTTCTTTTTTCAGGGTACTTTTAAAAAATACCGGAAACGGTTGATAAGAAAATTGCCAATCGATGGTATTATTGAAAATTTTAATAGCTCCTTGCTTTAACACATTAAATCCAAACACCTTAGTAAAAACCCCATCATCCCAATAGGGTATTTACCCGCTTTATTTTTTGCACAAATAATTTCACCTTGCGTCATGCGTTATAAGTAAGTAAACTTATATCCAAAAACACTACTTTTACCCTATAAAGTTATGAAGCCAGATAACCAGGAGCCGATCAACGTGATCATTTGTGATGACCATGTGTTGTATAGAGCAGGTGTAAAAACGGCCCTTAGCTCAAAAAAAGACATTAAAGTAATTGCCGAAGCCGACAACGGGGTGCACTTGCTGAACCTTATCAAATCGATTCCTGCTGACGTAATCTTACTGGATATCCAGATGCCGATCATGGATGGTATTGCCACCCTCCCGGAAATCAAAAAAATATGCCCGCAAACAAAGATCATTATGCTTACCATGGTGGTAGACAACAGTATGATCACCAAACTGATGGAACTGGGCGCCAACAGCTATCTTTCCAAAACAAGCGACAGCGAAGTAATTTATGAAGCAATAAAAACCTGCTACGAGAGCGACTACTATTTCAATTCACTTACCAACCAGGCCCTCCTGAGTAATCTTAAACAGCGGAATGTTGTTGCTCCACACCAGATGGCCCAACAGGAAGTTAGTTTAAATGAAAAGGAAACTACCATTCTGCGACTGATGTGTGAAGAAAAAAGTACCAAGGAAATTGCCGATATCGTGGAACTCAGCCCAAGAACAGTTGAAGCCATTCGTGATAAACTGAAAGTGAAGACAGGTTCAAAAACAACGGCAGGACTTATCATGTATGCCGTTAAACATAAAATCATCGAAGAAATGTAACCCCCACATTTTATTAATGAAAATCTCCGCTTTGTCGGAGATTTTTTATTTTACACCCATGGCTTTTCTCAACTTTAATGGAAAAATACTACCGGCATCTACTCCCATTGTTACCGCTGATAACCGGGGCCTACGCTATGGCGACGGGCTTTTTGAAACCCTTAAATTCAGGAACAATCAAATCATATTATTGGATGAACACCTGGCCCGGCTCTGGAACGGTCTGCGCATGCTTAAATTTGATATCTCCCGGCTTTTTAACCCCGACATGCTGGAACAGCAGATTAACCTGCTGATCAAAAAAAACAAATTGTC
>JAFDXA010000300.1 GCA_018268185.1 Bacteroidota bacterium | reverse complement strand
GGAATATCTACAAGCCGGTATTTACCTGCTATAGGAACAGCAGGTTTGCTTCTTGTTGCAGTAAGCGGGTATAAACGGCTACCGGCGCCGCCTCCCAAAATAACTGATACTACTTTTTTGCTGATCATCTTATATGAATTTTGTCTTAATGTAAAATGGAGTTATAGAGGTCGATGTATTTTTGAGCACTTGATTCCCAACTGTTGTTGATCTGCATCATGCGCTCACGTATCTCATCCATCTTTTGTTTATCTTCATACAACCGGGTTGCCCTGTCGATAGAATATACAATATCATCTACGCTTGCATTGTTGAAGCAGATGCCATAACCGCCTTCATCGCCAAAATCGATAACGGTATCTCTAAGGCCACCTGTTCGCCGAACCACGGGAACGGTTCCGTAACGCATCGAATACAACTGGTTGAGTCCACATGGCTCAACCCTGCTCGGCATCAGGATAAAATCGGCGCCGGCATACATCTGGTGACTTAGCTTTTCATTATAATCGATCTGGGTATTGTAATAACCAACCCAGTTTCCCTGCAGGTTTACAAGTGCTTTTTCTACAGACTTTTCCCCACTGCCCAGAACAAGGCAACTGAATTTTTTGGGAAGATCGTGAAAGGCCCTGTTGAAAGATTCCGGAAGCAGATCGGCAGCTTTCTCATGAACCAGTCTTCCGATGAAAATGATGAGCGGGTATTTAATATCAAAACCAAAGCGATCACACAATTGCTTTTTATTGAGCGCTTTTCCATGCCTGCAGTCTTTGACACCGTAGTTATCGAGTATATAGGTATCTATTTCAGGGTCCCACACAGCATAGTCGATGCCGTTGATAATACCACTGCATTTACCCATTTCATAATTAAAAAGACTTTCCAGGCCGTTTGCTTCATGCATCAGTTCCTGCATGTAACCGGGGCTTACCGTATTTACTTTATCGGCACACTTGATGGCGCTGGCCAGCGGGTTAATGGTATTATCCCAATCAAGAAGTCCCCATTTCCAGGTATCCCAGGAAGGCAGGTAAGAAACCTTGTCCCACCCCATCCATCCCTGGTACTGTGCATTGTGTATGGTAAGTACGGTGCGGATGCCGGCGAGATGCTGGTATTTGAAACAGTAACGCATCATGAAAGGGATCAATCCTGCATGATGATCGTGTACATGCACAATATCGGGCCTGTGTTCCCATTGCGCAATCCATTCAAGTACTGCTAACTGGAATGCCGTGAATCTTTCCGTGTCATCATCATAACTGTATATCTTTTCACGATCAAGTAAACCGTAGATATCTACGCAATAAAGATCAAAGCCAAGTTTGTTTCCTTTTTCTTTAATGATGGTAAAATCAAAGTTCATTGAACCCATAGTAAAGTTGCCTTTGTGTGCAACTTCCCATTCGTTTTCATAAAGGAATTTTGTTCTGTGCATGGGCATCACCACTTTGGCATAATGCCCCAGTTGCTGCTGGTATTTGGGTAAAGCACCTACAACATCTGCAAGACCACCGGCCTTGGCCATCGGGTAACATTCGGCACTCACATGTAAGATCTCCATCCTGTTGATTTAAAATTTATCCAATTTAAGAAGGTTATCAATAACCGCAAGCAATTAAAATAATCTAAGCAGGTATGACCGGGGTTCAATCAACAGGTAATTTAGAAAAGTAATTTTTATTCTCATAAAAATTCTTGGTATTTTCAGCACTCAAACAACTCATTATGCCAACTGAACAAAAGTCTCATCTCTCGGGTATGGGCAATAACGCCATACCTACAAACTATGGAGCCCTTGGTACACTGGTTACGGTGTTTTTCTTCTGGGGTTTTATTGCTGCTGGTAACAGCGTTTTTATCCCCTTTTGTAAACATTATTTCAGCCTCGACCAGTTCCAGAGCCAGTTGATCGATTTCGCTTTTTATACTGCCTACTATATTGGTGCGCTTGCTTTGTTTGCTTACGGTGCTTTTGGCGGAAAAGACCTCGTTGGAAAATGGGGTTATAAAAAGAGTATTGTATACGGATTGCTTTTCTCTGCCCTGGGAGCCGCAGCCATGATCATTGCTGTTAATGCAAATGCATTTGCTGGTATGCTTGTGGGACTGTTCATTGTTGCGCTTGGATTTTCATTGCAGCAAACCGCAGCCCAGCCATTCGCCATTTCACTGGGCGACCCTTCAACCGGTACAAGCCGTGTTAACCTTGGCGGTGGTATCAATTCGTTCGGAACCACCATCGGCCCAATCGTTGTAGCTTTTGCCTTGTTCGGCACTACTGCGGCCATTACCGATGAACAGATCGCTGCATTGAGCCTGAGTAAAGTGATCGTATTATACAGTTGCGTGGGCGCTTTGTTCATAGCAGCTGCGGCGCTTTTCTACTTTTCTAAAAAAGTTCCTTCGGGGATTATGGAAGAAAAGACTGAAAAAGCCAATAAAGCATTGTACACATTACTGATCATGACAGGGCTACTGGTGATGATGTTTGTACCTGTTTTCAACAGTTATAAAACAGATCTCGCAAATGCTACGGATGCTGAAAAACATGCACTTGAAGCATACAGGATGAAATGGTTGTTCGGCGCATTGGTAATTGTTGTTGGAGGCTTGCTCATCGCAAACATGAGTGCAAAACGCAACGCCGATGGATGGGGCGCCATGAAATACCCTCAACTGGTATTGGGTATGCTGGCCATATTTGTTTATGTAGGTGTTGAAGTTGCGATTGGCAGTAACCTGAGTGAGTTGATGAAGCAGGAAAGTTTCGGAGGGCTCCAATCTTCTGAAGCCGCACCTTATATTTCGATGTATTGGGGTAGTCTTATGATCGGAAGATGGGCGGGAGCCGTTTCGGCCTTCAATCTTTCGAAGAATACGAAACTGGCTCTCCAGATCATCGTTCCATTAATCGCTTTTGCCATCATCATAGGCGTTAACACCGCTGCCAAATACAACATGGCGCCACTGTATTATTATATCATTTGTGTTTGCATTCAGATCATAGCTTTTTACATCAGTAATAATAAACCTGCCAGAACCCTTATGATATTCGGACTTCTCGGCGTACTGGCCATGATCATCGGAACACAAACCAGCGGTACTGTTGCTACTTATGCTTTCCTTAGCGGTGGCCTTTTCTGCTCTATTATGTGGCCTTCCATATTCTCACTGTCAATTGCCGGATTGGGCAAGTACACCAGCCAGGGTTCTGCATTTCTTATTATGATGATCCTTGGTGGCGGTATTATTCCTCCTATCCAGGGAAAACTTGCAGATTACCTCCAGGCAAATTCAACAGTGGCCGGCACCGGAATCCATCAATCTTATTGGGTTCCGGTTATATGTTTTGCATACCTGGCTTTCTTCGCCATTGCCGTTAAGGGTATTTTGAAGAAACAGGGAATCGATTATGATGTAGCTTCAGAAGGAGCCGGACATTAATTTTAATTAATCTAACAGATTGTATTTTGTATGAAAGCAAAACTTGCAGTAGGAATTGATGTTGGGGGTACTACCACCAAATTCGGGATCGTTGATGACAAAGGACATATTCTTGAACAGGACAGGATACCCAGCAACCAGCATGATATCGTAGAAGATTTTATAGATGATCTTTATGTAAAACTGATGCCCATGATCGACCGTGCCGGCGGTATAAAGAATTTCGTAGGAATCGGGATGGGCGCCCCCAATGGAAATTTTTATACCGGCACCATCGAATATGCACCCAACCTCAAATGGAAGGGTATCATCCCTATTGCCGACCTGATGCACACCAAGTTCGGATTGCCAACCAAACTTACCAATGATGCCAATGCGGCTGCCATGGGTGAGATGAAATATGGGGCCTGCAAGAATATGAAGCATTTCATTACCATTACACTTGGTACAGGTGTAGGCAGTGGTATCATCATCGATGGAAAGATCGTACTCGGTCACGATGGTTTTGCCGGGGAACTTGGCCATACCATCATCAGGCCCGGTGGCAGGCTCCACAAAACCACTGGTCTGCGTGGAAGTCTCGAAGCATACGCATCGGCTACCGGTGTTCGTGATACAGCCATCGAATTGCTCACAGGTCATCCCGAGGAACCCAGCCTCCTGAGGGATTACAGCATCAATGAACTTACCAG
>JAFDXA010000002.1 GCA_018268185.1 Bacteroidota bacterium | reverse complement strand
TACCTTGGTTGGATCGATAACACCCGCTTTGAACAGGTTTTCGAATACTTCGGTACGTGCATTGAAACCGAAATCAGCTTTACCTTCTTTGATTTTCTGGATCACGATAGAACCGTCAACACCTGCATTTTGTGTAAGGATACGAACCGGTTCTTCCAGTGCACGCTTAACGATGGCCATACCTGTTTGTTCATCTTCGATCTGGCCTTTTACTTTTGGCTCCAACGCTGCTATCGCACGGATGTACGCAACACCACCACCCGGTACGATTCCTTCTTCAACAGCTGCACGTGTTGCATGAAGTGCATCATCAACCCTGTCTTTCTTTTCTTTCATTTCCACTTCGGTTGCTGCACCTACATACAATACCGCTACCCCGCCAGCCAGTTTGGCCAAACGTTCCTGCAGCTTTTCTTTATCGTAATCAGATGTTGTATGCTTGATCTGTTCTTTGATCTGGTTCACACGTGCAGAAATATCTGCCTTTGTTCCTTTACCTCCAACGATGGTAGTATTGTCTTTATCGATGGTCACAGAAGCTGCCTGCCCTAAACTTTCAAGTCCGGCTCCTTCCAGGTTCTTACCCATTTCTTCGCTGATCACTTCACCTTTGGTAAGGATGGCAATATCAGTAAGCATTTCTTTCCTGCGGTCGCCAAAACCAGGAGCTTTTACAGCAGCCACCTTGATGGTACCACGGAGTTTGTTCACAACCAATGTTGCCAGTGCTTCACCTTCGAGATCTTCGGAGATGATCAGCAACGGGCGGCCTGATTGTGCAACTTTTTCGAGGATATGCAGGATATCTTTCATCGCTGATATCTTCTTATCATAGATCAGGATGTAAGGGTTCTGCAGTTCAGCCTGCATTTTTTCGCTGTTGGTAACGAAATAAGGGCTGATATAACCACGGTCAAACTGCATACCTTCTACGATATCTACAGTTGTATCGGTTCCTTTTGCTTCTTCAACAGTGATCACACCTTCTTTACCAACTTTGGCAAAAGCTTCAGCGATCAGCTTACCGATCATTTCATCGTTGTTGGCAGAAATGGTTGCCACCTGCTGGATCTTCTTACCATCGTTTCCTACAGTCTGGCTCTGGCTTTTCAGGTTTTCTACAACCAATGAAACAGCCTTGTCGATTCCACGCTTCAAGTCCATTGGGTTTGCACCTGCGGCCACCATTTTCAAACCTTCGCTGATGATAGACTGTGCAAGTACCGTAGCAGTTGTGGTTCCGTCTCCCGCAATATCGGCGGTTTTAGAAGCCACTTCTTTTACCATCTGGGCACCCATGTTTTCAATGGCATCTTCCAGTTCAATTTCTTTGGCAACGGAAACACCATCTTTGGTTACCTGTGGTGCACCGAATTTCTTTTCAATAACAACATTACGGCCTTTTGGTCCGAGTGTTACTTTAACGGCATTGGCAAGTGTGTCAACACCTTTCTTCATTTTATTTCTTGCTTCAATATCGAAGTAGATCAGTTTAGACATTATGTTAGAATTTTAGATTTGAAATTAATAATTCAGGATGCTTGATACTGGATTCTGGATAAGGTAACAACCCTGCATCTAGTATCTAGTAACCAGCATCTGGCATCTTATTATACAATAGCAAGAATGTCGCTTTCCCTCATGATGAGGTAATCAACACCTTCGATATTGATCTCGGTTCCTGCATATTTACCATACAATACTTCATCGCCTGCTTTTACGGTAACAGGTTCGTCTTTTTTACCGGGGCCTGCAGCCAATACGGTTCCACGTTGAGGTTTTTCTTTTGCTGTGTCTGGAATGATGATTCCGCCGGCAGTTTTAACTTCAGCGGCAGCTGGTTTCACAATTACCCTGTCGTGAAGCGGAGTAATGCTTAACTTTTTAGCCATAATTCTATGTTTTGTTTTCATTTAAGATTGAAATGCTCCCATTTTGGGATTGCGAAGGTAAGGGAATAAATATCATCCCAAAGACCGATAAGGGAATTGTTGACAGGTAGTTAAACCAGGTTGTCAGCTATAGAAAGACAATTTTTCACCCCGGCAAGAATTGTTCTAAAAACTGCGGGAGGAAAATTTAAAGCCTTAAATTTGCCCCCTAAATTAAGTTCTTGGAAGATGATCAGTAGAAGAAATATCCGGGTAAAAGTGATGCAAACCCTTTATAGCCTGGATACGGCAAGCGGCGATACCAAGCCCGGTGAACCCCTGAAAATACTTACCCGTAAAGTAGAAGAGAGCAGGCAACTATTCACTTATCTCATATATTTTATTACAGAAGTGGCCCGCTATGCTGAAACGGATGCCCGCCAGCGTGCCAGCAAGCACCTCCCTACCGAAAGTGATCTTGCCGTAAATACCAAGATCGCAGGTAATGAATTGCTCTGGAAAATTGTAGAAGATGCGGGTTTTAAAGCTACACTGGAAGAAACCAAGCTGGCCCGGTTGATGGATAGCGACCTCCTTAAAAAGATCTATACAGAACTGGCAGAATCACCCGAATACAAAGAATATATAGAGGAGCAATCCCGTGATAAAAAATCAGAGAAAAAAATTCTTGAATTCATTTTCTCCAACCTCATGCTTCCAAACGAAGCATTCATCAATCATGTGGAAGAACATTTTATAAACTGGGATGATGATGCCGAAATGATGCAGGCGCTGGTTTCTAACTACCTGAACAAGCCGGCGCAACATAATTTTACAGACATGCTTGGTAAAGACAAGTGGGATTTTGCCCGCACATTGCTTGCCACAGTACTTGATAAAAATGAACAAACCCTGGAACTGATCAAACCAAAACTCAAGAACTGGGATGCAGAACGTATCGCAGCGCTGGACCTGATCATCCTGCAGATGGGAATCTGCGAGTTCCTCTATTTTGAAACCATACCAACCAAGGTTACCATCAATGAATACATCGATCTGGCCAAGGCTTACAGCACGCCCCAGAGCGGGCAGTTTGTAAACGGTTTGCTCGACAATATTCATAAGGAACTGTCGGCTGCCAACCGCATTGAAAAGAAGAATTTTAAAAACAGCATCTTATAATCCTGAAATAAAGTATCCATGTTCAAAACAGTTTTATGCTCTGTCGGCTTCCTGGTCTTAATGACCGGTTGCGATGTAAGAAAAAAAGACAAGCAGGCCTCCATTGCAACTGCGCCTGTTGAAGTTAAAGATCCTACTTCTATCCAGCTTATCGACAGTGTTTATGATTTTGGTAAGGTTACGGAAGGTGAGATCGTTGAATACAGTTACCGGTTTAAGAATACCGGTGATAAACCGCTTGTTGTTTCAGAAGTGCATGCCAGTTGTGGTTGTACGGTTCCGGAAAAACCAGAAGAGCCAGTGAAACCGGGTGAAATCGGTTTCATCAAAGTAAAGTTCAACAGCGATCACAGGCCGGGTGAAGCACACAAAACGATCACGGTAAATTCAAATGCAAAGCCAGCCTTCCCCGAGTTGTTACTCAAAGGCGAAGTAATTGGCAAGCAACCCGAACAGGCACAATAACAAACAGCACTAAATAAACATTTATATTATGCAATTACTGAGTATTTTTCTGATGATGGACCCGCAGGGAAAAGGCGGAAGCACCGGCACGCTCATCATGATGGGTTTGATGATCCTGGTTTTCTGGATGTTCATGATCAGGCCACAGGCTAAAAAAGCAAAACAACAGAAAGAGTTCGTTAATAATATGCAGAAGGGCGATAAAATCGTAACCATCGCAGGTATTCATGGCAAGATCAACAAAGTGAATGATGACGGAACCCTGGAACTGGAAACCAGCCCGGGCAGTTATATCAAGATCGAAAAAAGCGCCATCAGCATGGAATGGACTGCCAATGTGAATAAGCCAGTTGCTGAAGAGAAGAAATAAAGATGATCCTGGGTACTGGATTTTGGAAATTTGAAAGTAGTTAATAGTAGCAACTCTCAAAACCAGTATCAAGTATCCAGCATCAAATATCACCCATCATTTCATACTTCATTCTATAATCTCCC